>CBDVDA010000007.1:0-42986 GCA_965372635.1 uncultured bacterium
ACAGATTTTTACATCCTCCAATAGAGTTCTTCAACCTTCTTCCTGGCCCAGTCGGTTCTTCTCAGGAATTTCAGGCTCGACTTGATGCTCGGATCATGATTGAAACAGCGTATTTTGATCTTACGTCCCAATCGATCCCAGCCGTAATGCTCAACGAGCCGGGTAAGGATCGTCTCCAGGGTGACGCCGTGAAGCGGGTCATTCGATTGTTGGTCATTCATGGACGGGCTCTACAAAACCATTGTCATCATTTTTCATTCACATCCCAACGTGGCAGCTACCCCAAGGTTTCAACGAAATAGCCCTCGTCCCAGAGATTCTTTTCCTTATTAAACAACTTGCCGAATTCAGACAAAAGCCTTCTTTGGCAATAGGCCTTTATCTCTCGTATCAGGGTGTCTGCCGATTTTTCACCATCCGATTCAAGATAAATATGAACATGGTCAGCCGCCAGAAACATGATGCTGGTTACAACATCTGACGGCGCACCGGCATCTTCAATAATAAGGTTGATTTTACCTTCATCTTTCCCTATCTCCCTGAAAAACGGCTTCCTCTGGGCCGTATTCCATGCAACGTGGTATTTGAGCCAGGCTATCTCTTCGTCGGGATTGCGTTGTAGTCTTTGAAGGGCATGGGCCTTCTTATACTTAAAGGACTCCGATTCGGGCAATTTTTCTTCTTCGGCTTCAGGGACAGTTTCACGTAAAGACAGGTCATCACTCCCTGCCAACTTAAGCATGGGCCGAAAAGCATGGCACTCAAACGCTTCCGAACCCTGCACGGAGCGGTTCAGATCGCACAAAATAGCTTCGTGGAATCCTGAGTCCCGGCAGAAATCACATTTTTTATCAACTATGCCTGGCCTTGACTTGTGGCAAGCGAGGCACTTTGAATAAAAACCATCAGAACCATCTTTTACTATGTCCGGTTTTATCGTGTTTGGGACCCTCTCCAGAGCCAATAATTCACTCAAAGCCTCAACAGAATATTTCCAGTCAATATTTCTTTGTGGCATATGGTTTATTTGCTGTATAACGGCTGTCATATCACAATATTGAAGGCCCTCATTGTGGTATATGTGGTGTTTATATAAACTTACAAGTTCATTAAGATTGCCAAGCACGCTTCGGCTTTCCGTTTTTGTAAATTCGACGTCCTCATATTCGGCAAAGACTTCCTCTATCTTTTCACCGTCAATTCCTTCCAGTGTGAAAACCTGCTCCAATCCACGGTAAAACATTTCCATATTTTTTTTAATATTGTCTTTTTTTATCCCTACCAGAACAAAAGAGAGGAGGGTCTTTTCATTCATGAATACAAGGATTTTTCTACGATCAGCGCTAAACAGATTCGCGTACCAGTTACCCAACAGGGAATCAGCCCCTTTAATACTGCCAATATCCTTTTGTTTTATTCCCAGGGCGTCAAGCAACTTTTTTGTGCATCTGATTTGCAGCATTTATGCTCTCTTCTTTTTCTCAGGATTTTCGTCGTCATTATCCCATTTCAGAGGATTGCTGACAATATATTCCCTTGTTTCTTCCAGCGATTTTTCGTTTCTGATTATATGGTCGTAATAATTGCGCTGCCAGAGGGGCAAACCGGGGGTGTTGCTGGATTTGTTTATTTTTTTAGCCGAATACGTTTTAAAACCGCGAACAATTTCGGGTAATCCATGATTCTTTGTAGGGGCGGGTTTAAAACCCGCCCTGTTAATATCGTCGGCCTGTATATCAAGGGCAGGTTTGAAACCTGCCCCTACATCGTTTTTGTTGATGCATTCACTGTAGGGGCGGGTTTCTAACCCGCCCTTCGTTGAACCGCCCTCGCTTGTTCCGCCTTTGCATGACCCGCCATGTACAGGAAAACGCACACCATCATTTATTATGATTATTCCATGCACATGATTCGGCATGACAACAAATGCATCCAATGAAATATTGGCATAATGATTAGGCAGGTCATTCCAGACAGATTCCATCATCCGTCCCGCATCGTTCACAACCATTGCATCACCCTCGATATGACCGAACAGGCATTCACGGTTTTTTGTGCAAATGGTGACAAAATACGCGCCGGGTGATGAATAATCGTAATCCTTCAAGCGGATGGAACGGCGTTTGTGGATGTCGGGGTTGTAACGGTTTGGCATATTATCTGTTTCCCGTAGGGGTGGGTTTATAACCCGCCCTATGTTGATATTCGACCGATTATCATCATCGGATTGTTTGTTTTGTTCGAGGGTTTAGGGCAGGTTTAAAATCTGCCCCTACAAAAACATCATCATTTTACATATCGCAGGGGTGGGTTTGTAACCCACCCTTATCATCCGCCTCCATATCATAATCAGATCGTTTGTTTTGGTCATGGTTTAGGGCAGGTTTGAAACCTGCCCCTACATTTCGATTTCATCTATCTCCCTCATTATCCGTGCCGTTTCGGTGAGGGCAACGATGATCTTTTGGTAATGGGTGATGTCTTCGTAGGAGAGTTGCCGCCCCTTGCGGTCTTTCAGCCATTTTTGTGCGGGCTGGTATCCACCGATGTAGAATTCCCAAGCCGTGACGGGGATGTTGTCGAAATATTGTGTGTCGTTAATCCAGACACGGCCTGTGTGGATATTCCCCGTAGGGGCGGGTTTCAAACCCGCCCTTTTGGATTCACCCGAAAGGGTATTCAGGGCAGGTTTCAAACCTGCCCCTACAGATTCATCGTCATTTTGTTTGTCGTAGGGGCGGGTTTGTAACCCGCCCTCATCGCAAACATTATTGGACCGTTCATTAAGGGCAGGTTTGAAACCTGCCCCTACAGGGACATCAACATTAATTTCAAAATCCTTTTTGCCGATGGCACGGGTGACGGTGTTGTCGCCACCGATGGGGTATGTGGTGATGAATTTTTCGACAACGGGAGATTCGAGGAGGTGGATTTGCCGCAGTTCGCCGCCCAGTTTTACGAGCCGCCAGAAAGTTTCGACGTTTTCAGGATAAGGCACACGGGGGAAGTCGATCTTGAGGAATTCCTTGTATTTCTCACGGTAGGCGGGCGAGTGCAGCACGGCGTAGATGTAGTCCAGAATGTCGATGGGCGCGAAGGTCCCTTCCCGCTCTTCCTTTTCCGCTGTAAAGGCAAGGCCCAACCCCTCGGCAATGCGCCCCACAATCTCCCTGTCCAGGTTCGGCGTCCGTTCCTGCCTGCCGTTGAGGGTCTGCTGGGCGCTGGTTTCGGGGTAGAGGTAGAGGGGTAATATATAACCTGTTTCTTTTGTCTGCGACGATAAAACACAGATGTCAGCAATTATGTTGCTAACAAATGCATGCTGGAAGTCAAAGGTACTTTGTTGTCTACAAGTAACGAGTGCAAGATTATTTTTGCCAATGAACTGCCTCATCCTTTTATTACCTGGTGTTCCAATAAATCCTCTAGTTGTACCGGTGTAATATGTATGCCTAGTATCGAAAATTCGATATAGATTTTTTTGATAATTATCTTTGCTGTTATTATAAATTACGTCTTTTTTGGCATTCCCAACTTTCCAATCTCTCGTATCCTTTACAACATACTTATGAATAATTTCGTCTTCACTTAAAGTTCTAAAATCATCTACCACTTTATGAATTTCATCTTCAGTGAATTGAATGCATACTTTATCTCTCTCATTTTTTACACCAGAACCATATTCAACAAACAATTCGCTTAATTTAAAACTTTCTTCATATTCATCCTCTAGGCCAAAATCTTTGGGGACAAAGAAGAAATAGGGCTCTTTATAGTTCAATACTTCCCATTGCAAGGCATTAATGTCATCTTCAAAAAGTATTTTGTATTTCTGTTCCCTTGAACCATATAAATCACAATGGTAAACATCAGCCAAATCATTAGATTTCTTATTTTTTATAAACAAGTTAATGCTCACACCTTGCATAATGTCAAATACATTCTCATCCTTACTGCCGTCCAATGCAGTTTCATTCTTTTTAGAGCTTCCGTGCAAATCAAGAATATAAATCTTGTCAAAAGTCTCCAGCAGGTGCTTTCGCATCTGCCTGTGAGTCACGCCATCTATAAAACTGTTATTGGAAATATAGGCTAAAATCCCCTCTCCATTCTTCTCTATAAAATGCTGCCCATAGCGAATGAACTTGATGTAATCATCATCGAGGTTCAGCTTCTTTTCGTTCAGGTCTTTCTTGTAATCCTTAATCAAATTCTGAATCCACTCCCCCTTATTACTGCTACTCACACTATAAGGCGGATTGCCAAGCACCACCATCACCGGCGTATCGCGCTTGACACCGTTCGCCGCCATCGCTTCATCAGAAAGCCAACCTGCAAACTGTGTTTCCATAACAGGGTAGATTTCTTCGAGACTGTTCGTAAGATAAATTCTGTGTCGTTGTGCTGTTTTCGTTTTGTAGCCTGTCTCTGCAAGAAGCAGATCGAGTTTGAGGTGCGCCATGGCGTAGGAGGCCATGAGGAGTTCGAAGCCGTTGAGGCGCGGGATGAGGTGCTCCTCCACATAGCCCGGCCATATCCCCTGCTGCCCCTCGAAGGTGCGGTAGATATGCTTAACCACCTCGGCGAGAAAGGTGCCCGTCCCCGCCGCCGGGTCGAGTATCTGCACCCGGTGGACCTCCTGCTCAGTGGTTTTCACGCCCTCCTTGTAACGGGAATCCGTCGATTGCGTCTTCACCTCTATCTTCGTCTTCGACGTATCGGCCAGTCCCTGCGGGAGATTGAATTCGCTTTTGAGAATGTCGTCTACAGCGCGGACAATGAAGTTGACCACAGGCTCCGGCGTGTACCAGACGCCCCGGCTCTTTCTCAGCTTCGGGTCATACTCCGCCAGAAAGGTCTCGTAAAAATGGATGATGGGATCGTTTTGCTGGGTAGATTTGCCGAAATTATTCAGCAGCGCCGCCACGTCTGTTGCGCGGAAAATATCGGCCAGTGCGTCAACAATCCACTTGATGCGGTCATCAAGATCGTAGCCTGCAATATATTGAAAGAGTTTTCTAAGGAAGGGGTTCGATTTCGGTATAAGCTCTGCCGCCTCCTGCCTTGAAAAATCCTCTAAAGTTGGATCGTGAAGACGGGCGGCAAACATGCCGTAGGCGATGGTCTGGGCGTAGATATCGGCAAACTCTTTCGCTTTGATATCGTGGATGAGAATCTTTTTAAAAGCCTCCATCTGGTCGCGCAGGCTGTTGTTGGCCTCACGGGCCGTATGGGCGTCATTTGCCTCGTCCACGGTCAGGGCGTTTTCAATTACATTTGCAAGGAGCCTCGCCTTCCCCGCCATCATCTTCGCAAGCTTGGGGGCGGAGCGTATTGTCTGGCTGGCGTGAGTAGTAAACTCACGGATCAGGTCGGTAAATTGATCGAAACTCTCAGGCTTGGGTACAATCTTCCCATCCACGGCATCGGCAATCCTGAACGATGTGACGAACTCCCCGTCGCGGTAGAGCCTGAAGTCGAGATAGTCGGTAATGATGAGATTGCCAAGGGACTTGCGGTAGCGGTCGAACTGCTCCTTGTAGGCCTTGTCGTCGAGAGACTTGCCGATGTCCTTCGCCTCAATGTAGCCAATGGGGATATCTTTTTTGGTGATAATATAGTCCGGCGCCCCGCACTTGATTCGGGCAGGCTCGTTGGTAGCCATTACGCCGGGGGCAAGAGACTCGATGAGCGTTTGCAGGTCGCCCCGGTAGGTATGCTCCGTGGCAATGCCCGTTTTGAAACGGGAGTTTAGATTGTTAAGGTAGTCGTTAATCATATAGTGCACCCCTTTTTATGAGACTCTTTATATCACATGCCGGGTTGAATCATATCACAGGGGCAAATCAGGTCAAACAGTAAATGTGCGACAGATATTGCTCCCCATCATGCGAGGCAGTCAACATTCAGCAGAGAAAAAGCTAATCGCCTTTGCCATTAATCAACGAGCGTAGTATAATCTACTCAGGTAGAAAAATTATTACGCTCAGATAAAGAAAGGAGCTAAAACTATGCAGTTACCGTTGGAAATCAGTTTTCGCAATATGGATGCATCCGATGCAGTAGAAGCGAGGGTGAGGGAACTTGCCGAAAAACTTGAGAGGTATCATGACCAGATCATGGCCTGCAAGATCCTCATTGAAGCGTCCCATAAACATAAGCACAAGGGGGGCGTCTATCACGTCAGGCTCGACATTACCGTTCCCGGCAACGAGTTCGTCATCAACCGTGAATCTCACCAGAACAAATCACATACAGATGTTTATGTGGCCGTTCGTGACGCCTTCAATGCCGCCTACAGGAAGCTGGAGTCTCATGGCGAGAAGCGGAGAGGCAAGGTAAAAGCCCATGAAGAGACGCCCAAGGGGAAGATTTCCTATCTCGCCTCCTATGAGGGATACGGAAGAATCGAAACCCCCGATGGACGGGACATCTATTTCCATAAAAACAGCCTCCTCAATGCCGATTTCGATAAGCTTGAGGTAGGCGTGGACGTTCTTTTTGCAGAAGAGGACGGCGACGAAGGCCCTCAGGCGAGCAGCCTGAAGGTTGTGGGCTAACACAAAAGAGTTTACCCCATCGAGTCAACCGGCTCGATGGAGACTACCCTCCCCTTTTTTAATCACCAAAAAGCTCCAATTTAATTGACAAACCTCCCGTCAAATATCTACAATGACACCTTCAAATCGAACCGAGAATCTGAAAGGAGAAATGAAAATTGATGAAAAGCTATATTAAAGGAATAATGATTATTTCGTGCATTGTAATGCTCGCCGCATGCGGCGGGAAGGATGGCGGTGAAGCTCCGGAAGGCGAAGCAGCGGAAAAGGGAAATCCCATCACCGCGGGAAAGACCGGCATATACGAGCTGGAGGGTGAAATGGGCAGGTCAAACACCATCTCCAACACCTTCATTCTCGAAATGAAAGAGGGCGATGTGGAAGTCCAGGTACGGGCCATGAGCAAGATGCTGGTGAACGGCGAAAGGACGCCTCTCTCTCGCATTAAGTCCGGCTCTCACATGAAAGGGACTTTCAAAAAGTGGGACGGTCAGGATGCTGTTATGTCGGTCGTTGTTACTCCAAAGTAGAATTTTAGTTTCTCCTTTGACCTCCCCTCCTTGTCAAGGAGGGGAAGACAATAGATTTCATCAGTAAAAGGGGGTGCATTTAATGCACTCCCTTTTTATTTCTTCCCCCTACCCCATTTTTCAAATAGACTCTTTAAAACAGCTTCAATACCACGTTGTACCGTCATTTAATTGCATGGGCGTGAGGGCTTTGATAGAATATCAGCAGAGAGACAAAAGTTCTCCCCTCCACTGGTGGGACGGGACTAAGGGAAAGGCTCAATCGTTTCACCCCCATCCCGGCCCTCCTCAGGGGGAGGGAGTAAATATTCAAAAGGAGCGATCTGTAATGGCGAAAAAGGGTAATTTAATCAAGGCGGGCGAACTCGCGAACCGGGGGGCGGCCATCCTTCACGATCCGGTGAGAAACAAGGGGATGGCCTTTACCGAGAAGGAGCGCGAACTCCTCGGCCTGAAGGGGCTTCTGCCGCCGAGATACTGCTCCCAGGACGTGCAGATGATGCGGGTCATGGAAAACATCCGGCGTAAGGCGAACGACCTGGAGAGATACATCTATCTCATTTCACTCCAGGACCGGAACGAGGCGCTCTTCTACCGATTTGTCATCGAAAACTTAAGAGAGATGATGCCGCTCCTCTATACCCCCACCGTGGGGAAGGCCTGCCAGCTCTACGGCCATATCTTCCGGAGACCGAGGGGCCTCTTTATCTCTGCGAAGGATAAAGGAAAGATGTCCGAGCTTTTCGACAACTGGCCCCATAAGGATATTCGGATTATCGTGGTGACAGACGGCGAAAGGATTCTCGGTCTCGGCGATCTCGGGGCCAACGGCATGGGCATCCCCGTTGGAAAACTGACCCTCTACACCCTCTGCGCAGGCATCCATCCGAGCCAGTGTCTCCCCATCACCCTCGATGTTGGAACAAACAATAAAGACCTTCGTAAAGACCCGCTCTATATCGGCCTTCCGGAAAAACGCCTGAGAGGCGAGGCCTTCGACGCCTTCTTCGATGAATTTATGACCACCGCCATGGAGCGCTATCCGAACGCCGTCATCCAACTGGAAGACTTCGCCAATATCAACGCCTTCAGGCTGTTAGAGGAGTACCGTGGCAAGGCTTGCCTCTTTGACGACGACATACAGGGAACAGCCGCCATCGCCCTCGCCGGGCTTTATTCTTCCGAGCGAATCACCGGAAAGAAGCTGAAAGCCCAGCGCATTCTCTTTCTCGGCGCAGGCGAGGCGGGGATCGGCATCGGCAGCCTCACCGTAAGCGCACTGATGCACGAGGGGTTCTCTGAAGAAGAAGCGAGGGAACGCTGCTGGTATTTCGACTCAAAGGGTCTGGTGATCAAAAACCGCCCCCATCTGGCAAGCCACAAGGCTCCCTTCGCCAAAGACCACGAGGCAATCGACAATTTTCTCGACGCCGTAAAGACGATAAGGCCAACGACGATTATCGGCGTCTCCGGCGTAGCGGGCGGTTTCTCCCGCGAGGTGCTGGAGGAGATGGCGAAGATCAATGAGCGGCCCATCGTCTTCGCCCTCTCCAACCCCACGTCGAAGAGCGAATGCAGCGCCAAACAGGCCTACACCTGGACTAAAGGACAGGCCGTCTTTGCCAGCGGCAGCCCCTTCGATCCCGTCGATTTCGACGGCAAAACCTTCGTTCCCGGCCAGGGCAACAACGCCTATATCTTCCCCGGCGTAGGACTCGGCGCCATCTCATCGAGAACAACGCAAGTGACGGACGAGATGTTCTTCGTCGCAGCAAAAACGCTGGCAGGCGAAGTCTCCGACGCCGACCTCGCCCTCGGGCGTATCTACCCCTCACTCACCCGAATACGGGAAGTCTCCGCTACCATTGCCGAGGCGGTGGCCGAGATCGCCTTCCGGGAAGGCTATGCCCGCGAGGAAAGGCCGGAGGATTTAAGCGCCTATGTGCGGTCGCAGATGTTCGAACCGAGCTATAAGAACTACGTGGAATAGGGAAAAACTGTTTAACCGCAGAGACGCAGAGGACGCAGAGAAAGATTGATAAAAAGAGAAATGGAACGCGGATGACGCGGATTGGGCAGATATATGGATTAAAAGCAAAAGATTTAAAACCTTTCACCACAGAGAACACCGAGAAGGGCTTAATGGCCGCTTCGCGGGGAAAATCAAAAACATTAAACTGCAAAAACGCAAAGACCAGCCACAGAGATCACAGAGAAAATCATCCTGTATATCCTGTACATCCCTGTTAAGTGAATTTGAACCACAGAGGCAAGAGAGAAAATCATAAGAGATCAGTGAAAATCAGTGTCAAAGGATTTAATCAACAGCGTGTCACAGATTAATAATAGAATTATTTCGCGTCTTTCGCGGGCATCTTAAAATCCTGTTAATCCTGTCAAAAGACTTCAATCATTGAACAAGGTCCGAAAGATAATCCATATCGACATGGACGCCTTCTTCGCCTCTGTGGAGCAGCGCGACAGGCCGGAGTTTAAAGGAAAGCCGGTCATCGTGGGGGGCGATCCCGGCAGCCGGGGCGTCGTTGCCGCCTGCTCCTACGAAGCGAGGCGCTTCGGCATCCACTCCGCCATGCCCTCTTCGAGGGCTTATAAACTCTGCCCTAAGGCTATCTTCCTGGAACCCCGGTTCGACGCCTACCAAACCGTCTCGAAAGAGATCAGAGAAATATTCGAAGAGTATACCGACATTATCGAACCGCTTTCGCTGGACGAGGCGTTCCTCGACGTGACGGAAAACAAGCCGGGCATGGAGAGTGCCACCGAAATTGCAAAAGAGATCAGGGAGAAGATATTTCTAAAGACCGGCCTCACTGCCTCGGCAGGGGTCTCCTTCAATAAATTCCTCGCCAAGGTCGCCTCGGATTACCGCAAACCAAACGGGATGACGGTGATTACGCCGAAGAAGGCGGAGCGCTTCATAGAAGCTTTACCGGTGGGTAAATTCTTCGGCGTAGGGAAAGTGACGGAGGAGAAAATGCACGCCCTCGGCATTAAGACGGGGGCCGACTTGAAACGGTTCAGCCTGGAGAAATTAAGGTCACTCTTCGGGAAGGCGGGAACCTATTTCTATAAGATCGCCAATGGCAAAGACGACAGGCCGGTACGGTCGAAGTGGGTACGGAAATCAATCGGCAAGGAGACGACTCTCGATGAAGACACGAACAACATCGATTTCATGTTGGACATACTCTCGGAACTGGCAGAGGAGATCGCTAATTTACTCGACAAATCGGGCAGGTACGGAAGAACGGTAACGCTTAAGGTGAAGTACTTCGACTTCAAACAGGTGACGCGTTGCATCACAGTAGAGGAGCCGCCGAAGGAAATCGGCGAGATCATCGGTTATGTGAGGAACCTGCTGAAAGAGACCGAGGCGGGCGAGAAAAAGGTGCGCCTCCTCGGCATCAGCATCTCCCACTTTACCGACGAGATTAAGGAGTCAACAGCCCCTACAAATCCGATGCAACTCTCCTTTCCCTTCATGAACTGACCCCCCTCCCCTCGCCCAAAGGTCATACGTGAAAAAAGGATGATATCACTCAAAAAAGACCGTTACCCCCCCTGTCCCCATCCAGAAATCATGGGTGCTGCTTTTGGTGGTTTCGTAATATTTAAGGCTCCCCGTAAGCCGGATATTATCCGTTATCCAGAGATGCAGCCCTACCTCGGGATAAACAGTGAGCATAGAATCGGTTATCACCTCTTTTTCCTCCCCCGGCTCGTCCGTCCAGCCGTCACCATCGTTATCGATGCCGTCGTTGTCGGCCACTACATCATCCTTGTCTTGGCCGTAAAAGAACCCTGCTCCGATGAAAGGAGAGAGGTCCTTGCCGAAGTTCAATCTCAATCCGCCGCCAACACCTCCGTACGTATGGTTCAGGCTATCTTCTGCAAAGAATATAGCCGAGCCCCTCGCGGAAATATGGCGCGTCAGGTAGGTGGCAACACCCAACTCTGCAACAAAGGCGCTGGGATCGTCTCGCCACCCCATCTCGCCAAATATGCCGCTTCTTCCCTCTTCGGGACTGGCGAAAGCAGCGACAGGAATCAGCAAAAATAGAGGCAGGCAAACAACTGCCGCTAATTTAACCATGTTCATTTTACAACCCTCCTTAGTACGCAGCAGACCGGGAGAAGACCTGTAGACCGCGCTGCCGCCCTGCTCAAGCGGTTCATTATGGATTCTCCGAATTCAGGACGAGGGCTTCTCTACCTTGACAAAATTCGTCTTGGGCGCTCCGCAGACAGAGCAAACGATAATATCGGGCAGGTCTTCGAAGCGAGTGCCCCGTTTTATGTTAATGCCCTTCTCTCCCTTCGCTTCATCATAAACATACCCGCAATCCTTGCATTCATATTGATCCATTACTACTCCTCACACTGTTCTTATATTTAGAAAATGCATCTTGGGAAACACTTCTTCCGAGACATTCATAAAGTCATCAGGCCCCGCCGTTTCTACTGTCATGAGCAGCTTTCCGGCATCGGCAACAAGCCTTTCAATATCAACCTCCACCTTCACAGGATCAATCCCTTCGAGATGTGCCATCCCCTTCTTCAAAAGCCGCATGGCGGAATTCCTGTTCGGCTGCCGCTTGATCTTGAAGATAGCGGCAATGATCTGCACGACCCCCTGAACTCACCGTCGCTTTCTACATAGAGTATTTCCAACGTGTAGTGGCGCCCTCTGAGATCGCCGTCGTTAAAATCTCTCAGAGCCGACAGCCCTTTGTCACCGAGTAGATACATCAAACTTCGGGGGCTTCAGGCCTTTTCCTTCTCTTTACCACCGGCTTTTCGGGCGTAATATCTTTGGGTGGTTCATCTTTTTTCGGCTTCTTTCTGGCAGGCTTCAGAAGTTCAACAGCCTTATGATGCTTCTTCGGGTGCTGCTTGCCGTGTGAGCCTATCCTGATTTTCCCCTTCTTCGATTTCCTGTCTCCCTTACCCATGGCTGAACTCCTCGATTTAATGAACCTAATTGATGATTCAATTTTACACCAGAGGGGACATATTATAAAGAAGAAAGCAGATAAATAATTGTCGTCGGAGGCCAAAAAGGCGACACATATTGCTAAACGAGTACGGTTTTTGCAGAGAATTTCAGAAGATCCACGGAACTAAACTACACAGAGACAGTTATATTAACCATGTAAGAGTACAATTGATGCTTTAGCGTCAGTCATCAAAACATTGTCATGTAAGACGCCTTGATTACCCTTTAAGGACTGACCGCCTCTTTTAAACGTTAGGTGACTTTTTGACAATAAGGAAATTTGCAAAGGAAGAAAATAATACGAAGTATCTATTTCGGCGTATCCACCACACCCTCATCAAAATAAAGAAAGAGATCGACCCACATGACCAGCTTGTCGGCGAGTTCGTTGGAAATGTCTGTGAAGGTGAGTCCCGTCAATTTTTGACCTTCCTTTCCTTCGATGAGCCGGGCTACTCGCGCCTGAAGTAAAAAAGCTGCGGGACACTGGTCGCTGTGAGGAAAAGCAGCCGTCACGACCGTACCGACAGGTAGATATTCATTAACCTGCATAAGAATCCCTGTCGAACTGATGTCGATGCTTTGCCCTTTAATCTTCTGCCCCTTGAAGCTTAGTAAAACCGGCATTATCGCCATGGCCCTCCTGTAGTGGCGCTTATCATCGACCATGCGCCATTTGAGGCTTTCCATCAACTGGTGCATCTGGCTCCAGATGAGAGGTTTCGGCAGAAAGTGCGACGCGCCAACACGGCTGGCCCGTTCGAGGAGAGTGATATCGTCGAGAGAAACGAGAGCGATGATAGGAACGTTGCTGTTGGAAGAAGACCTGCGGATCGCTGCAATCATCTGGAAGGGATCGAGAGAGGGGTGACCAAGATCAATCAATACGGCATCGAGTTTTTTCCCCTCTAGAAAAATGAAAACTTCTTCCGGGGAATTGGCCCTGTTGAGATCAACCTTATATTGGCTGAGTTGGTCCCCAATAATATCCGCCAGCAGTTCATCGCTTTCAATAAGCAGTCCCTCAAGAGTGACCGGCTGAAGTGCGGGATGTTTATCTTTTCCTGAATCTTTCATCAACTCATCTTCATCTGAAAAAGTGGTTTTACCGTATGACGGGTTTTAATTATAAAAAATACTCTCATGAAAATCAATCATAGAAGGTTAAAAAAAACCGGCCAAAGAGAGGCCGGTATTTTTAATACTTTGACAATTCTTAGATTATCAGATATCCATCGCCTGCCATTGACGCGACTTAACCTCTTCAGGAGCGTAATCGGGAAGCACCATGGGGCCTTGAGGCGCATCTTTTAGTCCTGCCTTATCGAGATCCTTCTCGAATTTCTCAACGTGTTTCAACGTCAGCTTTCCGAGCTTTATCTTCTTGGCACGTTCGGCAGCAGCCAAGCCTGATCTGCGGCCAAAGACGAGGATGTCGAGCAATGAATTCCCCATGAGACGATTCCTTCCATGGACGCCGCCCGTCACTTCTCCGGCACTGTAGAATCCAGGGAGTGTCGTATCCCCATCCTCCATAATTTGTATGCCGCCATTCTGGTAATGCAGCGTGGGATAGATGAGCATCGGCACTTTACTGATATCGATTCCATGGCGGGCGAACTGGATAAACTTGGCAGGCAGTTCCTTTCGTACCGTCCCCTCACCGTGAAGCTGATCGATCATGGGAGAATCGAGCCAAACGCCGACGCGCCCGATGGGGGTCATTACTCCCTTGCCGATATCGAGGCATTCGCGGATGATGCAGCAGGACTCGATATCCCTCGGTTCAAGAGGGAAACAGAACTGTTCCCCTTCTACGTTGACGAGTTGCGATCCTAGCCCCCTTACCTTTTCAGTGATGAGCTGCCCCACGTTCTGCTCGGGGAAGACCGCACCGGTGGGGTGATACTGGGTTGAATCCATAAGAACGTTCTTCACGCCTGCCCGGTAGGCCATGGTAAGGCCGTCACCGGTAGCGCCGTAGTGATTGGTACAGGCAAAACCCTGGATATGAAGTCTCCCGCCGCCACCGGTAGCCATGATGACCGCCTTCGCCTTAATCTTGATGAATTCCTTTGTTTCCAGGTTGTAGAGGATGGCGCCTGCGCAGTTCCCCTTATCGTCGAGAATCAATTCAATGGCCGGGGAGAATTCGAGGACTTTGATAGAACGGTTCCTCGCCTCATCGCGAATGACCCGCATGATCTCAGCGCCCGTCATGTCGCCTGCCGAATGCATCCGCTTCCTCGACGTTCCGCCGCCGTGGCGTGTCCTGAGACGCCCGTCTTCTTCCTTGCCAAACATGACGCCAAGTCCTTCGAGCCAGTGGAGGATGAGAGGCGCATCGTTTGTGAGGGCCGCAACAAGGCCGGGATCGTTTGTGAAATGGCCGCCGCCGATAACGTCCAGGTAGTGATAGTAGGGAGAGTCTGATTCCTGAGTAGCGCCCTGTATCCCCCCTTCAGCCATAACCGTATTGGAATCTCCGTGGCGGAGCTTCGTTGCAATAATCACATCGCAGCCCGACTCCTCAGCCATGAGGGCCGCCGAGGTACCCGCACCGCCGCCGCCGATGATAAGTACGTCTGTCTCGTAGTCAACATTTTTGAGGTCCACTGTCTTTGGATTAATGCGGCTCCTCGACTCTAAGATATCGACCACCTCTTCGGGAAGCAGGTCCCCTTTGTTGGCACCTACCTTTACTTCCCGTTTGCCGTCGGGCTTGTAATCGGGGTGATATTTATCGAGCCAGACCTTTCTCTGTTCAAGAGTAAGCGCCGGAAAGTGATCCCCCTTCCTCGCCTTCTCAACCCTTGCAGGCCGCGTCTTCTCAACGGCCTTGATCAGTTTTTTCAGTTCTTCAGGATATCCTGACATGTCCTAGCCTCCTACAGTTGCGAGCAGCCCTTCTTCGGGCTCACTCTGCTATCACATTAAAGTTGGTCCGTCTCTTCCGGCATCCACTCCCCCAGTTTGGCGAGATCGGGTTCCCGCTCACGGGCGAGGTAAAGTTTTTTAAGGTCTGCTTCCTTCTTCTTAGATAATTCCTTGAGCATAGGCTCGTATTTCCCCTTGTTCACGTCCGCTACGCGCTCCTTCAAGTGCTCCGCTCTCGGCGTAATAACTGCCGCATTGAGACGGCGCGCCATAAGCGCAGCATTCGGCTGGGATATCTGAGCCGGGCAGCGGCTGGCACAAAGACCGCAGAGGATGCAGTCGAATGATTTATGGGCCGCCTTTTTGATGTTCCCCTGCTTCAGGTGCGCCACATAGCCCATAACGTCGATTTCCATAGGGCAGGTGCGTGTACAGGTGCCGCAGCCGACGCATTTGAAGACTTCCGGGTAGTGCGTACGAATCACCTCTTCCGGCGTGCCACCCAGCTTTTCGAGATCGTAAGGGGAGCGCTTCATAGGGAAGAAGGGAAGCTGGGTGATGATCATATCGGGCAAGGCCACCGTCTGGCAGGCGAGGCCCGTCTTCAATTTATAGTCCCCTTCGAAACGGTAGAAGAAGCCGCAGGCGCCGCATATCCCCCCCCGGCATCCGCAACCGCGCACATATTTAAACCCCGCATACTCAACGGCCTTCATCACCGTCAGCGTTTCGGGAATCATATATTTTTGCCCCATAATGATCATAGGGATCATCTTCGCCCCATCGGGGAGGATCGTTTTATCCCCGCAGGCGATGGGCTGTATCTTCTTTTTGCTCATCTTCTTCCTCCTCTAAGACTTAAAAATCATTCGGCATGTTGGCTATCTCGACAGCCGTAAAGACGGGACCGTCCTTGCAAACGTAAATATTACCTACGTTGCAGCGACCACACTTGCCGAGTCCGCATTTCATCCTGTTTTCGAGCGTCGATATGACCTGCTCCCTGGCGAACCCGAGGGTCTCCAACGATTGCAGGGTAAATTTAATCATAATGGGCGGGCCGCAAACGATTGCAACCGTATTCTCCGGGGAAGGGGCCGTCTCTTCCAGCACCGTCGGCACGAAACCGACCTTTCCCTTCCATTCGGTTGTCTCTCCACCGGGATCGACAGTGGTGACGACCTTCACGTCGCCCCGCTCGTCCCAATGTTTCAACTCTTCCTTGTAGACGAGATCAGCTACGGATCGCGCTCCGTAAACGATGGTCACGTCTCCGAATTTCTCTCGTTGGTCGAGTACGGACCAGATAACCGAACGGAGCGGCGGCAGGGCAATCCCTCCGGCGACGAAAACGATATTTTTTCCGTACATCTCTTCCAACGGGAACGAGTTGCCATAGGGGCCCCTGAAGCCGATCGTATCGCCCACCTCCATACGTGAGAGAGCCTCCGTCGTCTTTCCCGTCTTCCGGAAGGTACACTGGATATACCCCTTACGAGTATCGGCCGATGCGATACAGAAGGTACACTCACCATGACCGAAGGCGGAATACTCACCGAACTGGCCTGTTCTGAATTCGAAGCTCTCCCGCATCTTCTCGTCTTTAAAAACGAGGTGAAAGGTCTTCACGTCAGGCGTCTCGACGGTAATATCCTCGATAGTCATCAGGTGAGGTACGTAGAGATTATGCATCAATTAACTCCTTAACAATCAAGCCGTTACGGCTTTTACATTATAAAAAACTTTAGCCGGCAATCTCTGAGATTCCGGTCATCGCTTCCGTAATATCGACGTTGACCGGGCAGACCCGGATGCAGCGGCCACAGCCGACGCACCCTTTCTTCTCGAAACGGTCGGGGTAAATCTTGAATTTACAGCTAAAGCGATTCCGCCATCTTTGCGGCTGATTTTCCCTCGGATTGTGGCCCGAGGCGTGCAGCGTGAAGTGGTCAAACTGGCAGCCGTCCCAGTTCTTCACCCGTTTACCCTGATCTCCGTACGGTTCATCTACAATATCGAAACAATGGCATGTAGGACAGACAAAGGTACACCCGCCGCATCCGACACACTTGGCAGCTATTTCCTCCCAGATGGGATGGTCCCAGCTCTTCTCTTTATCGTCGAGCCATGCCTTGATCTTTTCAGGCGAGATATTGAGTTTTTCAGGCTTTGCAATAGCTTCTATTTTGGCCTTTGTTCCGTCTTTTGAAAAGAGCGCTTTATGCTCCTTTGCAAAGGCTTCTCCCTCTTCAGTTAAAAGAAGCGCCTGGTAGCCGTCTCCTTTGATTTTCTTAAGAAGGATATCGCTCCCCTCCTCTCCGTCTGGCGCAAAACCGACGGAGGTGCAAAAACAACTCTCATCCGAGTTGGTGCATGCGAGGGAAATGATAATCGCCTTTTTCCGCCGTTCCGTGAAAAGGGTGTCGATATAATCCCAAACAAAGACCTTATTCAGAGAAATCATCGCTGCCGCATCGCAGGGGCGGACGCCGACAAAGACAGTCTCCCTGATTTCAGGCGTTTCCGGTTTCACATCCACCTTCTTTCCATCGAGCCGGTAACGAAGAATCGTCTCGTGCTGGGGGAAGAAAGCGTCTTTCGGGGAATAGCGGCCGATTACTGTATCGAGATCGAGATCGGCAGCGGCAGAGATGTCGTTGTAGACCACCATACCTGCGTCGTTCTTCGTAGGGCCTACGACGCGCGTCCCTTTGCCGCTGAGTGCCGTTATGAGGTCTTCAAACCCCTTACCTGTAAGTTCTTTAGTCGTCATTTCCTACCTACCTGACAAAATCTTCCTCATCGTCTTCCTTGAAGGAGACGAAGGGAGGTTTCACGTCACTCTGATATCCTGCACGATAGCCGTCGAAGGCTTCGAAATTCACTTTAGCCAGTTCCTGATTAATGATATTGAGCGGTATTTCCGCCGGACAGGCGCGGTCGCATTCACCGCAGAAGGTACACCGACCCGAAAGGTCCATTGCCCGTTTGATGTTCCAGGCATAATTTCCCCGCGCATGGGCGCTCGTTTCGATCCACTGAGGGCGGTTCTTTTCCGTAATGCAGACGTCGCAGTAACAAAGAGGACAGACCTTTTTGCAGGCGTAACACTTGATGCACCGCTCGAAATGGTCCATCCATAATTTCCACTTCTCTTCGCGCGGCAGAGCGCGTACACGATCCACTTCGTCGTAAATGCCGCCCTTCATCGGCTCGGCAGTCGATTCGATCCCTTCGCCGAAGAGATTATCGAATTCGGTTGGCGTCTTCACGTCGCAGGTAATACATTTGTCCGATTTTTTGTCGTCTGAAAGTTCGCCACCACCCAGAATAACATCTTTCCCCACTACGCCGTCGCAGGTAACGCCGAGGATGACAATATCCTCCCGCTTGAACTGGTTCTCCTGGATGAGAACATTGATCGTCTTGATATCGCACCCCTTGGCGACGATGGCCACCTTCCCCTTCCTCCTGAAGTCGAATTTCCGCGTGAGATAGATAGTGAGATTATTCACGCACTCAGGCGTAAAAATGAGGCGCTCGCAATCTTCCGCACTGTAAGCGAAGAAAGGTTTCGTTTTCCCTTTCTTCGACCCGGCAGCGTAGCCGATGACGAGGGCGACCTCCTCCTTTTGGAGCAGTTCCTTAGCCCTGCTCTGCAAAGATTCTGTCATAATCCTCTTTCCTCTCATTCATTGCCTGAAATTCCTCATAGGGGCCGAGTTCCTTGATCTGGGCGGAGATATCGTTGATTACGTCCACCCACTTGACCGCTTCAGCCGCCGAAATCCA
Organism: uncultured bacterium; assembly: GCA_965372635.1. Lineage (GTDB taxonomy): Bacteria > Desulfobacterota > JADFVX01 > JADFVX01 > JADFVX01 > CBDVDA01. Next base: position 18,777 of record CBDVDA010000007.1, read on the forward strand.
CGAAAAATGCAGGCGGCGCATATCGATGCCGCTGAATTCCAGTAAATTACGGAATGAGGTCCAACGCCGCCTGGCGTGGTAGTTCCCCGTATTATAATGGCAGTCGCCTGGATGGCAACCTGAAACGAGGATGCCGTCGGCACCGCGTTCGAAGGCCTTGAGCAGAAAGAGCGGATCGATCCTCCCCGTGCAGGGGAGCTTTATAACACGCACCGAGGAATCGTAGGTCTTCCTGCTCGTTCCTGCGAGGTCGGCTCCGCCGTAAGTACACCAGTTACAAACGTAGGAGATGATCCTCGGCTTCCATTCTAACGCAGGGGACAGTCCCGATTCTACCGCTCCACTCTGTTCCGCCGGTAAATCCGGGACAGTTCCCTTTAACTTGTTTTTTTCAGACATATGATTCCTATGTAACATTTGTAGAGTGGGCATCGCCCACCCTGAATAACTTAAACATTCTTTATAAATTCATCGGGGTCAATTTCAGCATCTTTTAAAGCGCCTTTCAATGTGTAGCGATCAACCTCATTATGATGTGGAAAAACGATTTTTCTACCATCCGGATGCTTCATCTTGACATGGCTACCTTTTCTATGGATTTCTTCAAAACCAAGTTTTTTCAACGTAGACAAAACCTGTCTTCCAGACAACAATGGAAGTTTCACAGTGCAAGCTCATAAATCCTGTGATTTTCATCTTCCACAAAATCATCCAGTTCCGGCTCCAAATATAGCTCTATTGCTTCCTTGATGTTTTTTAACGCATCTTCTACCGTTTTACCTTGCGTCCAGCAACTTTTAAGCGAAGGGCAGTGCGCAACATAATAGTCATCCTCACCTTTTTCTATGATTACCTTAACTTTCATTTCTACACCTCGATTATCTTTGCCAATTATTTTTTTCATACGTTTGCGGTGGGCAGAACCCACCCTACTATGCGACCAGCGAGTTGATCTCGGCAAAGATCTGCTGATCCATGTAACCTCTCAGTTCAATCGTCTTGGAACGGCACGCGGCGTTGCAAAGCCCGCACCCCATGCAGACGCCGGGGTTGACGGTAGCTACCACTTTGACGAGGTTGCCGTTCCGGTCCTTGATTTCCTTCTCCGTAATCGCCCCGTAGGGACAGATATTGAGGCAATCGAGACAAGCGATGCAGTTCGCCTCGTTTACCACAGCCGTAATCGGCTCGCGGAGCAGTTCCTCTTGTGAAAGGAGCCCCAGCACCTTCGACGCCGCAGCCGACGCTTGAGCAACCGACTCAGGAACGTCCTTCGGCGCCTGGCAGGCACCGGCCAGGAAGATGCCTGCCGTGTTCGTCTCTACCGGCCTGAGCTTCGGGTGGGACTCTGAATAAAACTGGTATTTATCGTATGAAATACCGAGGGTCTGAGCGAGCTTATCTGCGCCCTTCCTCGCCGTCATGGCTGTTGCAAGAACGACCATGTCGGCCTCGATAGTAACCGGCTTACCGCTCAGCGTATCGGCCCCCTTAACGACCAGTTTGTCGCCCTTCTCGTAAACACGGGAGACGCGCCCTCGCAGATAATTAGCGCCGTCCTCTTCGATGGCGCGCCGTACGAATTCCTCGTAGTTCTTACCGCCGGCACGGATATCCATATAAAAAACATAGGCCTTACCGTGATGGACCTTATGTTTGTAGAGCATGGTATGCTTGGCCGAATACATGCAGCAGATCTTCGAACAGTAACTCACTCCTTTGCTTTCATCGCGCGAGCCGACACACTGGATGAAGACCACTGTCTCCGGCTCTTTACCGTCGGAGGGCCGCCTGATCTCCCCCTCAGTAAAACCGGCGGCACTCGCCATCCGCTCGAAGGTGAGACCGTCGATAACATCTTTATACTTCCCGTAGCCGTACTCGCCGAAACGATCGAGCGGCATGGTGTCGTATCCGGTGGCCACGACGATAGCACCGATGTCCTCGTAGATAATCTCGTCCTTTTGCTCGAAGTCGATACATTTGGGACCGCAGACCTTTTCACAGATTCGACATTTGCCTGTGGCGTAATAAATACAGGAATCCCTGTCAATGACAGGTACATTCGGCACCGCCTGCGGGAAGGGAACGGCAATGGATTTGCTTTTCCCCTGCCCCATTTCAAACTGACTCGGCACCTTCTTTGGACACTTCTCCTGGCAGATACCGCAACCGGTGCAATCCTCTTCGATGACACTCTTCGCCTTTTTCCTGATCCTCGCCCTGAAATTACCGACAAACCCGTCGAGACTTTCAATCTCGGCATAAGTAATGATCTTGATGTTGGGGCTGAGTGACGCCTCCACCATTTTGGGCGTCATGATGCACTGAGAACAGTCGAGAGTTGGGAAGGTTTCAGAAAGCTGTATCATATGCCCACCGAGGGAGGGCTCTCTCTCGACGAGGACCACTTCTATCCCCGCCGCTGCGATATCGAGGGCCGCCTGGATACCGGCGATGCCGCCGCCGATGACGAGAGCGCGCTTGGTGACCGGCATGGAAATTTTTTCAAGCTCCTCGTTGTTCCGCACCTTCTCGATCATCTTCTTCGTGAGATCGAGCGACTTGACCGTCCCCTCGGCTTTGTCGGGGTGGACCCAGGAGCACTGTTCGCGAATATTGGCCATCTCGCACTTGAATGCATTCAGCCCAGCCGCCTCGCTGGCGTTTCTGAAGGTCTTTTCATGCATATGAGGCGAACAGGCTGCGATGACAATGCTGTCGAGCTTGTGCTCGTCGATAATCTCTTTCAGTTTCCCCTGTCCCGGCGCGGAGCACATGAATTTATAGTCCTCCGTGTAGACTACGCCGGGCTGTTTTTTCATCTCTTCGGCCACCTTTTTTACATCGACGGTGGCTGATATGTTGGTGCCGCAGTGACAGACAAAAACTCCGACTCTGGACATCTATCCCTCCTTAAGCAAGCCCCTTCTCCGTAAGGAGAGGGAGGGGGTTAATATGATTTGCCTTAAAATTGAGATCCTTCACCTTCATACCGAGCGCCAGCCCGAGAAGCTGGGTAAAATAAACGATGGGCATATCCTCATGGGCCTCATGGCGACTCTTCATAATACGCTGTTTTTCATCGAGATTGAACTGGCAAAGCGGGCAGGCTGTGGCGATAATATCAGCGCCTGCAAACCTCGCCGCCTCGATTACGTTATAGGAGCATTCCGCTGCCTTTTCGGGACTGCTCATAGCGCTGTAGGAACCGCAGCACTCCGCCTTGTGGCTGAAATCGACGACCTTGCAGCCGAGCGAGATGAGCAGGTCTTCGAAGATACTCGGCGCGTAAGGATCGTCGAGAGCAACCTCATCATGGGGACGGAGCATAAAGCAACCGTAATAAGGCGCTACTTTAAGGCCCTTCAGTTCCTTTTCAACGCTCTCTTTTACCTTGTCGTATCCAATGTCGTCTCTGAGAACTTCAAGATAGTGAAGAACATTGGTGTCGGCCTTATAATCCTTTTCGAGGAGCGCATTGATGGTATCCAGCTTGTCTGCCTTATTGTTGAATGCGTAGTTCGTCCGTCTGAGAACATTGAAGCAAACGGCGCAGAGCGTGACCATCTTGTCCGCCAGGCCTTCGTCTTTCTTTACGGCATCCTTCGCATTGATGAGGACGTTGGCAGGGCCTGCGAGCCCCATGATATTGTCTTCCGTAAGCGGAAAAGAGGCGCCGCAGCAGTTCCAGTTCTCCATCTCCACCATGGAAAAGCCGAGTTTTTCGGCTGCCACCATGGCACTTTTCTCGAAATCCTTGGCCGTTGTCGAGAGTGTACAGCCGGGGTAATAGGGAATCCTAAGCATCAATAATCCTTTGAATTACGGGACATACTTTCTAAAGCCGCTCACAAGCGCCTGTTGCGGGGCCTTGCGAACAAAATTAACGGGAAGCTTTTCGATCTCTTCCTGCCGTTTCCCCGTCTTCATATCGTAGAGTCTCAAGGCCTCCATCACCTTGGCCGGATTGCAGAGCTTTGGGCAGCGGCTTCCGCAAACGAGACATCCCACGCAATCCCACCGTGAAGACGCCTCTTTCAATTCCTCGGAGTCTTCCGTTTGCATGAGCCGCATCACCATAGAGGGAGGATAGTCCATCTCCTCTGCCATGGGGCAGCCTGCCGTGCATTTTCCGCACTGGTAGCACTTGCTCACATCCTCGCCGCTCGCATGTGTGATTTCTTCTATGAATTCGTCTACTGCCGGTCCGTGACCGTCACCGTGTGACATACGCTAGTCTCTCCTGTAGGCGTCTACGCCTTGCTGGTACAAATCCGCACCCGTCACATCGTTGGCAACGATTACGGGGAAATTTTCCACTTCGAGTCTGAATATCGCTTCTGCACCGAGGTCCTCATAGGCAACGAGATCCTTTTTCGTAATCCTCTTGGCGATGAGGGCGGCAGCGCCTCCAACGGCAGCGAAATAGACCGCTTTATGCTTCTTCATCGATTCCACAACTTCGGCACTCCGTGATCCTTTGCCGATCATCCCCTTAAGCCCCGCCTCGATCAACTTGGGGGTATAGGCATCCATTCGGTAGCTGGTAGTCGGCCCTGCTGAACCGATAGCGTTTCCCGGTTTCGCCGGAGCGGGACCCACATAATATATGATCTGGCCCTTGGGGTCAAAGGGGAGTTTCTCACCTTTGTCGAGCAATTCAACAAGCCTTTTATGGGCTGCATCACGACCCGTATAAATCACACCGGTGAGGGAGACCTTTTCCCCCACCTTAAGCCCCTCCACATCCGCATCGGTAAGGGGCGTGGACAACTGCTTCATCTCCGCCATCAGAGAATAACCTCTTTGTGGCGCGCCGCATGACACTGGATATTGACCGCCACGGGGAGCGACGCAATATGGCAGGGGTGGCTCTCTACGTGTACGGCAAGGGCCGTCACTCGTCCGCCAAACCCCATCGGTCCGATCCCGAGATTGCCGATCAAACCTTCCAGTTCTTCTTCGAGGGCCGCATTCTCACCGACGTCGCTCCGTTCACCCAGATGCCTGAGGAGCGCTTTTTTCGCAAGATAGGGCGCCTTCTCAAAGGTTCCTCCCACGCCAACACCAACGATAATGGGCGGACAGGGATTGGGGCCTGCCTTTCTCACCGTTTCGACGACAAAATCTTTTACCCCTTCCACACCGTCTGAAGGCTTGAGCATCTTAAGGGCACTCATATTCTCACTCCCGCCCCCTTTCGGTGCGAAGACGATTTTGAGCTTGTCGCCAGGAACGAGATCGATGTGAATGATAGCAGGTGTATTGTCTTTCGTGTTTACCCGGCTCAAGGGATGAGAGACGATCGATTTTCTGAGATATCCTTCTTCGTACCCCTGCCTTACCCCTTCGTTGATCGCTTCGTAGATGTCTCCCTCGATGTGGAGGTCCCGTCCGAGCTCTACGAAAAAGACGGCAAAACCCGTATCCTGGCACATGGGCACACGTTCCGTGCGTGCAATCTCGGCATTCTCAAGAAGCTGTTCGAGAACCGCCTTACCTGCATGGGACTCCTCTCTATCGAGCCCCTTTTTGAAGGCATCAAGAACATCATCGCCAAGGTCGAAATTGGCAGACATGCAGAGGGTTTTAATCTGTGGGGTAATGCTTACAGCCGAAAGGGACCTCATCTAAGGTGCAACTTCTCCACGTTGTTTTTGACGTCTTCCAGTGAATGATCGAGGGCAGATTTCTCTTCATCCGTCAGATCGATTTCGATGATCTTCTCCACGCCGTCTTTACCGAGCACGACGGGAACGCCCATGTAATATCCATCAATGCCGTACTCTCCTTCAAGATAGGCGGCACAGGGAAGGACGCGCTTCTTGTCCTTGATGATCGCTTCCGCCATTTCAACGGCTGATGCCGACGGTGCATAATAGGCGCTTCCCGTTTTTAAAAGTCCTACTATTTCGCCGCCGCCCTTCCGTGTCCTTTCGTTTATCGCTTCCACTCGTTCGGCAGACATCAGTTCTGTTATGGGGATGCCTGCTACGGTGGAATACCTCGGAAGCGGTACCATGGTATCGCCATGCCCGCCAAGAACAAAGGCAGTCACGTCCTCCACGGAAACACCGAGTTCCATGGCAATGAAGGTCCTCATACGTGCGGAGTCGAGCACACCCGCCATACCAATCACTCTATTCTTCGGAAAGCCGCTGATCTTTTTCGCCTCGTAAACCATGGCATCAAGGGGATTGGTGACCATAATAATTATACAATCAGGCGAATATTTAACTACCTGCTCCGTAACACCCTTGATAATGTCTGCATTGGTTTTCAGAAGATCATCGCGGCTCATACCCGGTTTCCGGGCCAAACCGGCGGTAATAATCACCACATCGGAACCAGCCGTTTCTTCATAACTATTGGTTCCGATTATAATAGAATCGAACCCTTCCACCGGGGCAGCTTCGGCAAGATCAAGCCCCTTCCCCTGAGGTATGCCCTCCACCACATCGACAAGAACGATGTCGCCAAGTTCCTTCGTGGCCGCCCAGAGTGCGCAATGGGCTCCTACATGCCCGGCGCCTACAATCGTTATTTTTTTTCTGCCCATCTTACGCCTCCCCTAAAAAAGGATATCAATACCATATAGACATGCCCAAATTTTTATTTTTTCGCCTGCAACACAAGTCGAAAGTTGTATATTGTATACAATTTATGCTGGATTTGTCAAGACCTTTAAAGCAGTATATCAACAGAATAGAGACGATAAATGAGCAAAACCAGCTTACTATTTCTGTTTTGCCACTTTCATGGGATGAAAAACATAGGTGTACTTATGCCCCGTAATAAACTTGACTTCCATCCTGAAAGTCGCCTTCATCACTGGAAGTTCGCCTTCTTCACGAATGATGAGCAGTCCGTCTTCAGATTCATAATGAGGATCAAAGGAGACGCCGAGTTCTTTAATTTTATTTAGTACATTCGCCCTGACAACCATTTCTGGGTCTACCTTGAGGCGCCCGATCTCATTCCTGAAAACTTCCTTAACTTGATAATTTCTTACTTTAGGAATCGCCATTTTTATGCCAACATAACCTCCTACGACGACGACGGCAATAAAAAGGATAGCCCCAATGGTTAGTTCGCCCTTTTGCTCCTTAATATAATTCATGGACAACATTTTAAAATGTCACCTCCCCTTCAGCCTTTAAAATTCTCATTGTCATTTCTAACATTTCCCATATCTCCAGTCAAGAAAAAGGAGTCATCATTTGCACAAAAAAACTACTTCTTGACTTCCCAAGCCGTTTTCCCTTCACTGTCTTTCAAAACAACTCCAACAGCAGCGAGATTATCCCTTATCTCATCGGCCCGAACCCAATTTCTAGTGCGGCGCGCCTCCTCCCGTTCTTCGATCAACTGCTCCACATCTTCCATGTCTATTTTCAAGTCCACGGAGCGTTTCTCCTGCATAAGACTGAGAAATTCACCAGGTTCAAGCTGTAGCAAGCCGAGTACTTCGCCGACTTCTTTAAGAGTACATGCAGCCTGGTTGAGCACGCCACAAGTCAATGAATTAGGGACAAAACCAGGATCATTAATCCACCGGTTTACATCTCTAACAGCATCGAAAAGCGCCGCTATCGCCAGCGCCGTATTAAAATCATCATCCATCGCCTCGGCAAAGCGTTCTTTCAGTGTGCCTACCGTCAACTCCACATCGGCCTCAATGCCCTCCCCTTCACGAAGGTGTTCACCGCCTATTACAGTTTTATCAGTTTCGGCAAGAAGGTTTATCGCTGAAAGGGTGCCATAGAGCTTTCCAAGCGCTTTTTCCGCCTCTTTCAGGTTTTGGTCCGAATAGTCGATGGGGCTCCGATAATGGGTTGTCAGGAGAAAGAATCTCAACACTACCGGGTGATAAAGGCCGAGAAGTTCGCGTATTGTGAAAAAGTTATCAAGAGATTTGGACATCTTCTCCTTGTTCACATTGACAAAACCGTTATGCATCCAGTATCTCGCAAAAGGTTTGTCATGCGCTCCTTCGGATTGGGCGACCTCGTTTTCATGGTGGGGAAATATGAGGTCTTTGCCTCCCCCATGAATATCGAAGGTCTCTCCGAGAAGAGAAGAGCTCATGGTCGAGCATTCGATATGCCATCCCGGACGGCCCTTCCCAAAGGGGGAATCCCACCAGGGCTCACCCTCCTTACTCGCCTTCCAAAGGGCAAAATCGAGGGGGTCCTTTTTACGTTCATCAACCTCAATACGAACGCCGGACAAAAGGTCATCCGTCTTTCTGCCGGAAAGTTTGCCGTAGTCGTCAAAGGAACGTACCGCATAATAGACATCCCCCTCAACTTGGTAAGCGTACCCCTTTTCAACGAGGCGCTCGATCATAGCAATAATTCCGTCCAGGTGGTCTGTCGCTTTCGGTTCGTGGGTAGGGGGCTCGTTCCCGAGCTCGAGCATATCGTCGTGGAAGCTCCTGATATATCGAGCCGTAATTTCACTGAAATCGACGCCTTCCTCTTTCGATCTCATTATTATTTTATCGTCGATATCTGTAATGTTCCGTACGTAGGTCACGTGATACCCTTTGTATTTCAAGTACCGGAAAACCACGTCGAAAACGATGGTTGCCCTCGCATGCCCCATATGACAATGATCGTAAACCGTCGGTCCGCAGACATACATCCCTACCTTCCCCTCCTCAAGCGGGACAAACGCCTCCTTCTTGCCGTGCAGTGTATTGTAGATGCGAAGACTCATGAAGATTCTTTCAACGATCCCAACTGTCGAAACTTTTCGTAACGGCGCTCAATAAGTTCATCGGGAGAGTAAGATTTAATTTGATCGAGCGCAGAGAGAAGACTGTTTTTAAGATTTTCCGCAGCCGCCTGAAAATCCCTGTGAGCGCCGCCGGGCGGCTCGGGAACGATTACATCCACAACGCCCAATTCCTTAAGGTTCCTGGAAGTCAATTTGAGCGCCTCTGCCGCATCTTTCGCCTTATCGGCACTCTTCCAGAGGATTGCGGCACAGCCTTCGGGTGAGATGACGGAATAGACCGAATTTTCCAGCATTTGAATAACGTCGCCCACACCGAGGGCAAGCGCCCCGCCGCTCCCCCCTTCACCGATGACAGTAGATACGATGGGAACGGGAAGCCTCGCCATCTCCCTCAGGTTCCTGGCAATCGCCTCGCCCTGTCCTCTCTCTTCAGCGCCGAGGCCGGGATAGGCGCCCGGTGTATCGATGAAAGTAATAATCGGCTTTTTGAAACGCGCCGCCATTTCCATCAGCCTGAGGGCCTTCCTGTAGCCTTCGGGGTTAGGCATTGCGAAATTACGGAAAATCTTATCCTGGGTGTTCCTTCCCTTTTGATGTCCAATCACAAAAACAGACCTTCCCTCCAGAGTAGCAATGCCACCGATGATGGCCGGGTCATCCCTGAAATTCCTGTCGCCATGGAGTTCTATAAAATCCTCAAAAATGAGATCGATGTAATCAAGGGTGTATGGTCGGTTCGGATGGCGGGACATTTGAGTTCTTTGAAGGCTGGTCATGCCGGAAAAAATATTTTTTCTCAGCTTTTCCGCTTTCTTTTCCAGCTTCTCTATCTCGGATTGAACACCGGGATTATCGGGAAGAACTATTTGAAGCGCTTCTATCTTTTTTTCAAGATCAACGAGAGGTTTCTCGAAATCGAGGGACTGTATATTCAAATCAAATAGCTCCTATTGAAATGCCACAAGATTATAACCGAAAAGTTTTTCAACATCACGTAAAAGTTCGTCACTTGGGTTAACTTTTATCGTATCGGGAAGCGAAATGACAGTTTCACTCCTGCTCGGTATAACGACATGAACGTAGGCATCACAGTTCCCCCGGTAACTGTCGATGATATTGCGAAGCTTCTCTATCTGCTCCTTTTCGGTACCGGGCGTTGTAATCCTGAAATGTACGCTCTTGGTCATTTTTTCCCGAACTTCGTTTATGGGGAGCACTTCGGAAGCGATCAGCTTTACGCTTTCCTCACCAATATCCGCACGCCCCTTCACGAGCAGTGGAATCTCACTTTTCAGGTGATAGGCGGCCAACTTATAAGTCTCCGGGAATATGACAACTTCAACCGTCCCCATAAGGTCTTCAAGACCGACGAAAGCCATCCTGTCCCCTTTCTTCGTCATAGACTCCTTCAGGGTCACGACGATGCCGCAGAGGGTAACTTCCGCATTATCGCCGACTGACTTAAGAGATTCCGTATCCACCGTTGCATACCGCTTCATATCTGCGCTGTAACTCGCCAGCGGGTGGCCCGTAATATAAAAACCGATACTCTCCTTCTCGAAACTAAGGAGCTCATTCTCCGGCCACTCATCGATATCGGGCAACGGGGTGTGAGAATGGGTAATTCTTTCCTGGGCCTGGAAGGAGCCGAACATATTGGCCTGCCCGTTCATACGGTCTCTTTGGAGCACCTGGGCATTTTCCATCGCTTCTTCGAGTACGGCAATAAGCTGGGACCGTTTTGCGCCCGTCGAATCAAAGGCGCCGCACTTTACAAGGCTCTCAATGACCCGCTTATTCACCTTCCTAAGATCGACATTCTCGCAAAACTCGAAGACCGAATCGAAGACGCCGTTTTTCCCCCTCGATTCGATAATGGCATCTATCGCTGCAGCGCCCACATTTTTCACCCCGCCAAGACCAAAGCGGATCGCCTCACCCGCCACAGTGAAATCCTTCATGCTTTCATTGATACAGGGAGACAAAATTTCTATTCCCATATCCTTGCACTCACTGATGTTTTTCAGAACTTTGTCTGAATTCTCCATATCCTCGGTGAGAAGCGCCGCCATGAATTCGACGGGGTAATGGGCTTTCAGGAAGGCCGTTCTATAGGCAACGAGGGCATAGGCCGCGCTGTGGGATTTATTGAAGCCATATTCGGCAAACTTCGCCATGAGGTCGAAGACCTTCTCCGCTTTTTTGCTGTCTACATCCTTAGCCTTCGCCCCTTCCATAAACTTTTCTTTCTGTTTCGCCATCTCTTCGGGCTTTTTCTTCCCCATGGCGCGCCGCAAGATATCGGCGTCTCCAAGCGTAAACCCGGCAAGGACAGAGGCAATTTTCATGACCTGCTCCTGGTATACAATAACGCCATAGGTGTCATGTAAGATGGGCTCAAGCTGAGGGAGGTCATATTTGATCGGTATCTTCCCGTGTTTCCTCTTGATGAAATCATCCACCATGCCGCTTCCGAGCGGGCCTGGCCGGTAAAGCGCCACAAGGGCGATGATATCCTCAAAATTGCTCGGCTTCATCTTGACGAGCAGTTCCTTCATCCCCGAACTTTCCAACTGAAAAACACCCGTTGTAGCACCCAACGAAAGAAGATCGTAGGAAGGGGTATCGTCGAAAGGAATGTCGTCAATGTCAAAATCGAGGGTCTTGGACTTTCGGACAAGCTGGACGGCGCCTTCTATGACAGTCAGAGTTTTGAGCCCCAGAAAATCGAATTTTATAAGGCCTATTTTTTCCACATCATTCATTGGAAACTGGGTCGTAATGCTCCCGCCCTTCTGGTCTTTGTAAAGAGGGAGGTATTCCACGAGAGGCTTATTAGCGATGACGACGCCGGCGGCGTGGGTAGAGGCGTGGCGCACCAGCCCTTCAAGAACTTTCGCCGTATCGATGAGTTCCTTATATTGCGGCTTTTCCTCCATCGCCGCTCTAAGGCGGGGTTCCTGCGCTAACGCTTCATCGAGTTTTATGTTGAGCATATTCGGAATCAGTTTTGCCAGTTTGTCCACCTCACCGTAGGGGATGGCCATGGCACGGCCGACATCGCGAATGGCCGCTTTTGCCTGCATGGTACCGAAGGTAATGATCTGGGCTACATTTTTTTCTCCATATTTCTCACTCACATAACGAATCACTTCATCCCTGCCGTTGATGCAGAAATCGATATCGATATCCGGCATGGACACTCTTTCCGGGTTCAGGAATCTTTCAAAAAGAAGATCGTAGGGGATAGGGTCGATATCGGTTATTTCAAGAGAATAGGCAACAAGGGAGCCAGCGGCCGATCCTCTGCCGGGACCTACAGGTATACCCTGGTCCTTGGCATAGCGAATAAAATCGGACACGATAAGAAAATACCCAGGGAAGCCCATATTATTGATGACCTGAAGCTCTTCGTCCAACCGTTCCCGGTATTCGGCCTTCTTCGTTTCATCAAAGGCAGAATCATGCCGGCCTATCTGGATCAGCCGTTTTTCGAGCCCCTCTTGTGAGGCATTGCAGAGGTGCTCCTGCAGGTTTTCACCTGCCGGGACTTCAAACTTGGGGAAATGATACTCACCGAACTTGATCTCCAGATTGCACCGTTCGGCAATCTCCAGCGTATTTTTCACCGCCTCCGGGCAATAAGCGAACTGCGCCTTCATCTCATCGGCGGATTTGAGATAGAAATCGTCTCCCGTGAACCTCATACGGTCAGGCTGATCCATCGTCTTTCCCGTCTGTATGCAGAGAAGTATTTCATGCGCTTTGGCATCTTCACGGTTCAGGTAATGACAGTCGTTAGTGGCGACAAGAGGGAGCCCGAGTTCCTTCGAAATCTCGAGAAGTCCTTGGTTTACCGTTTTTTGTTCGGGAATTGAATTTTCCTGAAGCTCCAGATAAAATCGGTTGTTATCGAAGACAGAGGCATATTCCCTTGCCATATCCAGGGCGTCATCGAATCTGCCGCCGCCAATCAGGTGAGGTATTTGCCCATGAAGGCAGGCACTAAGAGCGATGAGCCCTTCGTTATGTTCCTTGAGGAGATCAAGATCGATCCTCGGTCTGTAATAAAAGCCCTCCAGGTGGCCCAACGAGACGAGACGACAAAGATTGGTGTAGCCTCTCTCGTTCTTTACAAGCAGGACAAGGTGGAAAGCAGAATCAGATGAACCGCGGGCGCCACTTTTGTGTAAACGGCTTTTGGGGGCAACGTAAACCTCGCACCCGATAATCGGTTTAACGCCGTACTTTATCGCCTTCTGATAAAAATCGACGGCGCCGAAGAGATTGCCGTGGTCTGTCATGGCGATGGCAGGCATTTTCAATTCCCGCGCTTTTTCGAAAAGGGGATCGAGCCTGATAGCACCATCGAGGAGGCTGTATTGCGTGTGCAGGTGCAGATGTACGAAATCTGAATGGTGCATCGTCTTATAGTGTGATAAAATATCGGAGTTTTTACGGTGTCCCTATCGGCACCATCAGGAGCAGTCGATCACGTCAGAGCGTAAGAAAATCACGTGAAATATGCACAAAAGAGCATATCATAGCAACGACTTAAATTAAAGGATTTTCAGATGAATGTAGTGCTGGTAGAGCCTGAGATTCCGCAAAACACCGGCAATATAGGACGGTTATGTGTTGCTGCCGGAACCCCTCTTCATCTTGTTGGGAGACTCGGTTTCCAGATTGACGATAAGCATTTAAAACGAGCCGGGATGGATTACTGGGAGCATCTCGAATTGCACAGGCATAATACCTTTGAAGACCTCAAAAACAAATGTCCAAAGACCGCCTCTTTGTACTTCTTTACCACGAAAGTGGACAGATTCTACACGGAAATTTTATATAAGCAAGGTGATTATATTGTATTCGGTTCCGAAACGAAGGGACTTTCGAAGGAGTTAAGAGAGAAACACCCTGGCTGCGATGTTAAAATCCCGATGATTGATGGCGCGAGAAGCATCAACCTCGCAAATGCCGTAAGCATCGTTCTCTATGAAGCGCTAAGACAGACAAATTTCTTTAATTGTCCGCCCTCTCCTTAAGTTCCTTCCCCGGCTTAAAAAATACGGCCTTTTTCTGAGGAACATTGACTTTTTCACCCGTTTTAGGGTTTCTGCCTACTCTTGCACCGCGCTTGACAATCTTGAAGCTTCCAAGCCCTCTGATCTCGATTTTATCACCCTTCTTGAGCGCATTAGACATCTCGCTAAAAAGAATATTGACAACCAGTTCAGCATCTTTCTTGCTTAGGTTGCCAGCCAGTTTAGCCGTCAATTGCTCGATCAATTGACTCTTCGTCATCTTTCCTCTCCTTCCTTAAGTGGTTATTTAAAGTTTGATTTATATGATTTAAATAATGAGTTGATACATCAAGCGAGGCAAGCTTAAATTTCCCCAAAAGCTCCTTACTGAATTACCGAAGATATAATCAAGCAGCCCTGATTTCTTATCAATGTAAACAACCTTCGGCTTACCCTTAATCCCAGCCATATCAGCTGCCAATTGAATGGAGTCCTGAAGGGTTCCGAGTTTATCTACAAGCCCCAGTTCCATTGCCTGAGCGCCGGAAAAAATCCGTCCATCGGCAATCGCCCTCACCTCAGCTTCGGGCAGCCCCCTCCCTTCAACAATGGCAGCAACAAACTGATCATGGACATCGGTTATAACGTTTTGTAAAAGTTCTTTCTCTTCTACCGTCATTTCACGTGCAGACGATCCGATATCCTTAAACTTTCCGCTTTTGACCACATAATTTTTTAGCCCGACCTTTTCGAACAAACCTTCCAGATTAGTAAAGTTCATGATCACGCCTATGCTGCCCGTCAATGTCCCGGGATTGGCAACAATTTTCTCTGCTGCGCAAGCAACATAATATCCACCGGAAGCAGCAACAGAGGAGAGGGAGGCAACCACTTTTTTCTCACGTGATAATTTCTTTATTTCGCTGTAAATTTCCTGCGATGGCGCCACGCCCCCACCGGGCGAATTAATTCTGAATATAACGGCCTTAATGTGCTCATTCTCTTTTGCCGATTCGATCTCTTCGACAATCTGTCTTGAATCGGCAATGATGCCTTCAATTTCCACAACTGCAACCCGATCACCAAGCGTTAACGCACTGCCATGGACTCCTCCCATTTCAAACAAATAAAACGAAAAAACGATCAGCAAACCGGCTAACACAAAGAAGGAAGTGACAAAGGGATGTCGTCTGACTGCCTTCAGCATCCGACTTGTCAGCCTTTATCCTTTAATTTATCTTTGAGGATATCGCCAAGCGTGGCATTCTGGTTCCCCTGATTTTCGGCGTACTCCTTAACCGCCTTTTTTTCTGCACTCATTTCGTGTGCCTTAATAGAGAGTGCAATACGCCGTTCTTTTTTATTCACACTGATTACTTCCGCGGTAACCTCATCTCCAAGTTTAAAGGCGTCCCTGGCACTCCCTTCGCCTTTGCTCCCAAAATCACTCTGACGGATCAGGCCCTCAACACCTTCTGCCAACTCAACAAAAATGCCAAAATCGGTAATGCTCGTCACTTTTCCGGCAGCAACCGCCCCTTTTTTGAATTTCTTCCTCGCTACATCCCAGGGATTATCTTCCAATTGCTTTATACCAAGGGAAAACTTCTCATTCTCCTTGCTTATGGCAAGAACAACGGCCTCAATCTCATCTTCCATATTATAAACGTCAGAGGGATGATCAATTTTTTTGCTCCAGGAAAGATCGGACACATGAACCATCCCGTCAATCCCTTCATCGAAACCTATAAAGACACCGAAATCGGTAATATTTTTTATCTTTCCCTTCACCCTGCTTCCTACAGGAAAACGTTCTTCGATCAGGTCCCACGGGTTTGATTCGACCTGTTTCAACCCGAGCGATATTCTTCTTTTTTCTCTATCGATATCGAGAACGACAACCTCCACATTGTCGCCTACATTTACAATCTGTGACGGATGCTTAATCTTTTTAGTCCAGGACATTTCGGAAACATGAACAAGCCCTTCGAAGCCTTCTTCGATCTGGACAAAAGCACCGTAATCAACAAGATTGACAATCTTCCCTGAAACCTTGCTTCCAACGGGATATTTATTAGCCACACTATCCCATGGATCGGGCACCAGTTGCTTCAATCCTAATGTAAGCCGCACCTTCTCTCGATCAAATTTCAAAATTTTAACCTTAATCTCGTCGCCGATCTTTAACACTTCCGAAGGGTGGTTGACTCTGCCCCATGAGATATCTGTGATGTGAAGAAGACCGTCAATACCGCATACTTCCAGGAAGGCTCCGTAGTTAGTGAGGTTCTTTACAACAGCGTCCACCTCAACACCCTCTTCGATCTTATCAATCGCCTCACGACGTTTGCTCTCTCGCTCCTCCTCTAACACCGCGCGGCGAGAGACTATTATATTATTTTTGTTTCGCTCTGCGGACAGCACCCTGAAATCACAGACCGTACCGATCATGCTCTCCATATCACGCACGGGCCTCAAATCCACCTGCGAGCCGGGAAGAAATGCTTTCAACCCTTTGATTTCTACAAAATAACCTCCCTTTACGACTTCCGAAATCCGGCCTCTCAACAGGGAAGAATTCTTCAACGCTTCATCGACATCAACCCAAGCCTCCATGCCCTTCGCCTTCTGGCGCGAGAGCACAGGCTTCCCCTCTTTATCTTCTCTCCGAACGATGTAAACTTCAATGCTGTCGCCGGGTGCAACTTCCATATTGCCTTCTTCATTTTTGAATTCATCAATATTAATCGTCCCTTCCGACTTGTACCCTATATCAACAACGGCAACATCCTGATTGATTTCAACAATGGTGCCTTTAACAACCTCCCCTTCTTTCAGTCCCTTTATACTCTCTTCAAATAGATCGGCAAAACTCGCTTCCTCCGATTCATTTTGTTTGTTTTTTTCGGCACCATTCAAATCACTCAGCATTAGAAGTCTCTCTCCGGAAATTTATTGAACTACTTATATCATAAATGTTTTTATAATTACAATGCTTTTCGAGCACATAGCATCTCAACGGTCGCTTTTACATCATCGATCACCGAAGCCGGAGTCGAGGCTCCGGCGGTAATTCCCACGCGATCAATCCCGTGTAACCAGCCTTTATCAATCTCACGAGCCGACTCGATATGATGAGTATTTATCTGGATTGATTTACAAAGAGATGCAAGCCGTTTCGTATTAGCGCTGCTGTAGCCGCCTACAACAAGCATGCACCCCACTTTTTTTGACAATGAAATCGACTCTTCCTGACTTATCTGTGTGGCGTCACAGATGGTGTTGCAGACCTTAATGTCTCTCGACTTCTCCATACAGGCATCGACGATTTTGTTAAAGTTCTCCTGTGATTGCGTTGTTTGAGCAACAATGCCCAGTTTTTCAAAATCAGGCATTTCGTGCAAATCGTTGACCGATCCTGCCACAAAAACATCCCCTTTTGCATAACTGATAATTCCCTGTACCTCAGGATGATTGCCATCACCGACGATAAGAACGCTGTAGCCTTCTTTCGACAATTTTTCCACGTGTTTCTGCGCTTTTTTAACAAAGGGGCATGTAGCATCGAGGATATTCAGCTTCTTGGCCAGGGCTTGGTCCAGCACTTCGGACTCAACGCCATGGGATCGAAGAATCACCGTACCGCCATCAATATCATTCAAACTCTTTTTTGCGATAACGCCTTCATTCTCGAGTTCCTTCACAACCTGAGGATTGTGAATGATCGGTCCGAGTGTATAGATATTGTCTTTGCATTCCCTGGAAGCATCGAAGGCTATTTTCGTAGCACGCTCCACGCCGAAACAAAAACCGGCATTCTCCGTCACTATAATTTGCACGCGCGGCGGTCTAACTGCTTTTTCCGATGACTTTTTCAATTTCAATCATTACCTCTTCAGGCGTAAAACGTGACGTGTCAATAATAATCGCGTCCT
This sequence comes from uncultured bacterium, assembly GCA_965372635.1. Classification (GTDB taxonomy): domain Bacteria; phylum Desulfobacterota; class JADFVX01; order JADFVX01; family JADFVX01; genus CBDVDA01. The sequence continues at coordinate 36,481 of CBDVDA010000007.1, forward strand.
CAGCCTTCTTCAATGGAGATTCTTTTCGGTTTGAATCCGCCTCATCCCGCGCAGCCATATCCTTCATGGTCGCCTCATGATCAACATCTCCCCTTCCGTTAGTTGGAAGTTCGAGATGCCGCCTTCGAGCCCGCTCTTCCAAATTCGCATCGAGAAAAAACTTGTGGTCTGCATTGGGAAACACTACGGTTCCGATGTCCCTGCCATCCATAACGACCCCACCGTTGTCTGCCATTTGCCTTTGGAGCGCCACAAGCGCCTCCCGAACCTCCAAAAGAGCGGCAATTTTTGAGGTGAGCGCTGATATCTCCGGCGTACGGATCTCCACGCTCACATCCCGACCGTCAAGAAAGGTCCTGTTTTCACCATCTTTCATCTGGAAGGTAATCTCCACATCACGAGCGATCTCACCGAGCTTCCCCCTCTCATCGAGTCTGACACCTCTCTCCATGGCTTTAAGCGCAACGGCCCGATACATAGCCCCTGAATCGATATAGGTGAGTCCATATTTATCGGCAATCATTTTGCTCACCGTACTCTTCCCGGATCCTGCCGGACCGTCTATGGCAATGATCATTTATTCAAGTACCTATTTTTTTCAACAAGCCTTCGAAGCCGGGGAATGATGTCTCGATACATTCCGTTCCCCGAACAACCGTCTCCCCCTCCGCTGCGAGGCCGGCGACTGCCATCGACATGGCCACCCGGTGGTCGCCATAGCTTTCACAACGGGCGCCCACCGGCACGCCCCCCGCTATCTCCATTCCATCACTGCTCGTCGCCACGTCTACACCGAGACGACGGAGTTCCGTCGCCATCGTTTCAATCCGGTCCGTCTCCTTCACCCTCAACTCTCCCGCATCGGCAATGACCGTTACCCCGTCGGCAAAAGATGCCGCCACGGCAACAACAGGCAGTTCATCAATCGCCCTCGGTATCACGTCGCCACCGATCTTCGCCCCTCGAAGTTTACTTGATTTCACATGTATATCGCCAACGGGTTCGCCCGACGACTCACTGAGGTTCTTGATTTCGATCTCCCCTCCCATCATCTTCAGGATATCGATTACCCCCGTCCTCGTGGGGTTGACGCCTACATTCTTTATCACAACCTCCGACCCTTCCGTAATAAGCGCCGCCACGATAAAGAAAGCGGCAGAGGAAATATCCCCAGGAACAACGACATGACACCCTTTCAATGTCTGTCCGGAGGAGAGTGAAACCGTCGTTCCCTGCGAATCGATCTTTGCACCGAAGGCGGCGAGCATCCGTTCCGTATGGTCCCTCGACAGCGTCGGTTCGGTTACTGTCGTTGTACCGTCGGCATAGAGCCCGGCTAGAAGCAGGGCAGATTTCACCTGTGCGCTCGCCACAGGTGAAACGTAGCCTATCCCCTTCAGTTTCGATCCGACGATGGCTAGAGGCGCCTTGTCGCCCCCCTCACGACCGAAAATCCGGGCGCCCATCTCTGAAAGAGGGGAAACGACCCGCTTCATGGGCCTCTTCCTTAAATATTCATCGCCCGTGAGCAGAGAGTAAAAGGACTGTCCAGAGAGAAGACCTGCCAATAGGCGCATCGTTGTCCCCGAATTCCCAGCGTCGATAATATCATCCGGCTCTTCGAGACCGTGAAGTCCCTTGCCCCTGACAACAACGGTCTCCCCTTCTTCCAGGATTTCCACACCCATCTTCCGGAAGGCCGCAAGGGTCGCCATATTGTCTTCGCCCTTAAGGAGCCCCTTTATCGTCGTCTCTCCCTCTGCAATAGAGGCAAGGATGAGCGCCCTGTGAGAAATAGACTTGTCGCCCGGGACTTCGATTTCACCGCTAAGGGCTCTGCTTTTTTGTACCTGGAAATATTTCACAGCGCGTCTCTCGCCTGTTTAGATCTTTGAAAGCTTTGAAGTAGCCCATCCGAATCGCCCGCCGCCAGCATCTCTTTCAATTGCGAAAGTTCACCGAGATATCTTTCGGTCATATCGATCATCGCTTTTTTGTTCATGAGGCAAATGTCGCGCCACATTTCCGGGTTGCTCGACGCAATTCGGGTAAAATCCCGAAATCCCCCGGCAGAATATTTCAAAATATTTTCATTAAAATCGTCGATCCCATCCACTGAATTGACGAGCGCATAAGCAACGAGGTGGGGAAGGTGGCTGATAGCGGCCAATATTTTGTCATGGTCTTCAGCCGTCATGACGACCACCTCGGCCCCGGCAAGTTGCCACATCGTTTTTACGTCTTCGAGCGCTGCGGTATGCGTCTTTTCCGTGGGAGTCACAATGCACCGGCTCCCGTTATAAAGGGAAGATAAGGCAGCCGTTGCGCCCGATTTTTCTGTTCCCGCAACGGGATGGCTCCCTACAAAAGAGAGCCGTTTATCCAGGAAACCGTCAACGTCATGAACGATATCCCCCTTCACGCTCCCCACATCAGTGATGACGGCGCCGTCCTTCATATATTGCTGATTATTTTTTATAATTTCGGCGATTGAGCCGACGGGGGTAGCAACCAGAATCAAGTCGGCCTCTTTCACCCCTTCTTCCAGAGATTGCGTATAGGAATCGACAATACCGAGTTCTTTCGCCGTTTGAAGATTTTTCAGGCCCCGGCCGATACCGACGACCTCACCGACGGCCCCTTTTTCCTTGAGTATGAGGGACAATGACCCGCCCATAAGACCCACGCCGACAACAACGAGTTTATCTATAAAAAAGTCCTTCGCCATAATGCCAGTTAGATCGTCCTTTCCACGGCGTCTGCAATCCGGTTTAATTCCTTCATGAGATGAGCGAATTTTTTCGGCTTCAGAGATTGAGCGCCATCACAGAGCGCCTCTTCCGGGTTGGCATGGACTTCGATCATGAGTCCGTCAGCCCCGCAAGCGACAGCCGCTTTAGACATGGGAGGAACGAGCGCCCATTTGCCGACGGCGTGGCTCGGATCGATGACAACAGGAAGATGGCTGAGGCTCTTTATGACCGGTACGGCGCTCAGGTCTAAAGTGTTCCTCGTTTCCGTATCATAGGTCCTGATGCCTCTTTCGCAGAGCATAATGTCCCGGTTCCCCTGAGCGGCGATATATTCGGCGGACATGAGGAATTCCTTGATCGTGGCGCTAAGCCCCCTCTTTAAAAGGATAGGCTTGTCCGTCATTCCCACCTCTTTCAGCAGGCGAAAATTCTGCATATTCCGTGCACCTATCTGGATGATATCGGCATACCTGCAAATCAATTCCGTATCCCTCGGGTCCATCAATTCGGTAATCACCGGCAGACCGGTCTCCGCCCCCACCTCGTGGAGATATTTAAGCCCCTCTTCACCGAGTCCCTGAAAGTCGTAAGGCGATGTTCTCGGTTTGAAGGCCCCGCCCCTTAAAATGGTAGCGCCCGCCTTTTTAATCTCTTTGGCAACCTCAAGAAGTATCGCCTTGTTTTCGATGGAACAGGGGCCTGCTATCACCTGAATCTGCTTTCCGCCGACTTTCACCCCCTTCACGTCGATCACGCTGTCTTCCTGCTGGAATTCACGGCTCACCAGCTTGTAGGGCTTCATGATGGGCATTACCTTTTCCACGCCGGGAAAAGATTCAAGCGGGATTGAAGCGAGGATCGTTTCATCCCCGATGGCTCCGATGATCGACCTTTCAGTTCCCTTCGACATATGAACGGAAAGGCCGGAATCCTTTACCTTTTTCACAACGTGGTCGATCTGCTCATCGGTCACACCTGGTTTCAATACTATAATCATCTAATTTCCCTCATTCCTTTAATCTCTAAAAATATGTCATGCTCAACTTGATTGGGCATCCAGATGTTTTCTATGACTGGATTCCGGGTCATACCCTCCGGGCACAAGAGCCCGGAATGACAAATATTAATTATTAGCGGTAACCTTAAGCGTTGACTTGAGCGTTTCGATGAAACGTTTATTCTCATCAGGCAAGCCGACAGTCACTCTTAAAAAGTTTTTCAGCCCATAGCCGGTCATGGGCCTTACGATGACTCCTTTTTTCAAAAGCTCTTCGTAAAGGGTATCACCGTCCCTCCCTGCGTCGAAGAGGATAAAATTGGCGAAACTTTTCACTGTATTGAGGCCCATTTTATCCAATTCATCTGTGAGGAAGGCCATCCCGTCGCTATTAACCTGCCGTCCCTTCTCGATATGAGCCGCATCGTCGAGGGCCGCCTCCGCCCCGGCAAGGGCGAGTGAGTTCAGGTTGAAAGGCTGCCGAACCCGGTCGAGGAGGTCGATGACCTCTTTTGAAGCCATGCCGTAGCCGACCCGTAAGCCCGCCAAACCGTAGGCCTTCGAAAAAGTTCTTAGTATGATGAGGTTGCTTTTTTTCTTTAGCCACGTTGCCGCGCCCTCGTACCCGTCAAGACCGTCGGCATATTCATGATACGCCTCGTCCCAGACGATGAGGACATCTTCGGGAATGGCATCAAAAAAACACGTCATCTCACTACTGGAAGCGACTGTTCCCGTAGGATTATTCGGGTTGGCCACATAGACCACTTTTGTCTTCGGCGTAATCGCCCCGGCCATGGCGTCCAGGTCATGAACGAAATCCTTCAGGGGAACAGGGCGCGGCACGCCGCCGACGGCAAGGGTAATTAGGCGGTAGACGATGAATGCGGGATCACCCATGACCGCCTCGTCCCCTTTTTCCATGAAGGCACGGGCAATCAGTTCGATCACTTCGTTGGAACCGTTGCCGAGGATGAGGTTTGAAGGTTCGAGGCCGAACCTTTTCGCCAATTTTCTTTTCAGGTAATGTCCGCTCCCGTCAGGATAGAAGTTGAGCGACGAAAGGTTGGTTTCCACGGCCTTGACTGCCAGCGGAGAGGGGCCGAGGGGACATTCGTTGGAGGCGAGCTTAACGGAGCCGCTGATACCGTACTCCCGCTCCACCTCGTCAATCGGCTTCCCCGGAGGATAAGGGATGAGTTCCTTAACATGGTTCGGAACTCTTTCGAGAAGAGGCATTAAGGCATCCTCATCCTCGGATAAGAACCGAGCACTTTCATATACTGGCATTTATCCTTAAGGTCGCTCAGCGCACACTTGACGTTGTCGTCGTCCTGGTGCCCCTCCATGTCGAGAAAAAAGACATACTCCCAGGCCTTCTTTTTAAGGGGCCTCGATTCAATCTTCGTCAGGTTGACGTCGTGTTTGGAAAAAGGTTCCAGTATACGGTACAGGATGCCCGGCTCGTCCTTTACCGAAATAAGGAGCGATGTCTTATCGAAACCGGACTTTTCCGGGAGCGTCTTCCCGATCACGAGGAAACGGGTCACGTTGCAGAGGTTATCCTCAATCTTTGACTCCACGATTTCAAGACCGTAAAGGTTCGCCGCACTTTCACTTGCAATGGCGGCAACGCCCTCATCCTCAGCGGCCATCTCCGCCGCTAACGCCGTACTCGCCACGTCCATTACGGGGATAGCGGGGGCATTGGCAGCGAGCCACTTCCTGCACTGGGCAATCGGCTGCGGATGGGAATAGATCTTCTTAATATCTTTGAAACGTCCCGACGTGTTGATCAGGCAGTGCGATACAGGCAGAAATATCTCTCCGCAAATGAGGGCGCTGAAATCGACGAACCTGTCCAGGGTATGAGTCACCATCCCCTCGTTCGAGTTTTCTACCGGTACGACGCCGAAGTCGGATCGCCCCTTTTCAACCTCGTCGAAGACATAGCCGATCCCTTTTTGCGGGATCAACTCCGCCGAGCTGCCGAAGTGCTGAATACATGCCTGATGTGTAAATGTGGCATTGGGACCGAGGAAGGAGACCTTCAGGGGTAATTCGAGGGAGAGGGAGGCCGACATGATCTCCCTGTATATCACCTTAAGCGCCGCATCGGGAAAGGGGCCCTTGTTGGCCTGTTGCAACTTCTCCAGCACCGCCTTCTCCCGGCTCGGAACGTAAAAGGCCTTCCCTTCGTCACGTTTGATCTCACCGATCTGAATGGCGTGGCCGATTCTCTCGTTCAACAGTTCGAGGATGCGGGCGTCGATCTCGTCGATCCTGTCTCTCAGTTCATCGAGGCTGCTATCTGACTTGCTGCTTTTCAAAGTTTCTCCTTATCGATTTTCAAAATAAGTGCTTAATTATATTAGATTAATTTTAAATTGTAAACGTAAAAGTTACCCGGCAAGGGTAAACTTTTCTCTAATTTGAACTCAAAATTTTACGCAGGAACAGATCAGGAAGAAAAGGGCAAAGCCGTTGGTCTCTCGCAAAGACGCCAAGAGCGCAAAGAAAGGCAAAACCGGGGATTCACACCGTTAGACCTGAACAATCATCCAGTGGGGCAAGCAGGGGCAAATGTCTGCTTGATTGGTTTTGACCTTGTAGGGGCAGATCTCGTGCCTGCCCTTTTTTATCGGAATCGACCGGTTTCCGGGCACCCACAAGGGATGCCCCTACAGCAACATTAATTCCACCCCGCGAAGTTCACGCCGTTAAAGAGTCTTCAGCTATAACGGTGCGGCTATAGC
>CBDVDA010000008.1:0-42533 GCA_965372635.1 uncultured bacterium
TCCTGAATCACTTATTCTACAGACTCGTTAGGTGTCCAAAACAATTAAATGAAATTATTGAATGACATTGTTAAAAAATTCACCAAAGTAGAGTCTTCTATTGGTTCTTCTGAAACTAATAAAGTTATTAGAAGAATAATATCACCGGCATTAAGAGACGTCGGTTTCACTAAAGTACGAACACGCCATAATTGGAATTATTTAGACGATAGAATTTGGTATGTAATGATTAAATCCGTTGGTAGTTATTTTAGCGATGTTACTGGTTATCCTTCACAATCATTGGTTGCTGAGTATGGCGTATACTTCACTGACTTTCCTCTACATCCAAACCCTGCTTTACATTCTGAACCTAAAACAGATAAAGATGGTTTGTTACTCCCAAAGGAATATCAGTGCCATTTTCGACGCTCACTAACCATTATTAACAAACAAGATAAATATAGAAAAACAATAACATCAGAAGTTGAAAAAAATAGAGATGATATTTGGTGGATATCTAAGGATGGCTCAAATATTGTAGAGTCTGTCGAGGATATAAGAGCCTCATTGGTACAGTTAGCTATTCCGACTTTAAAATCAATTGATAAAAACAAGATGCTTGAATTATGGTGTGGTAAAAGATGAAAACACCTAACCCGCTGCTGAAGAGGGACTGGCCAATACGCAGTTTCAATTTTAATGTAAAAGGGGACGTTGTTAGTTTGTTATCTAGTTGGGGGTTACATAACAATATAACAACGTCCCCCTTTATCTTACAAAGGCAATAGACACGCCTGACCCACTTTTGTTTCCATATAAACTTTTTTGAATCTTATTTTGATTAAACTTATCTTACCTTGCATAATGGATAATCAACAAGGAGACCCAATATGAAAATTCTCATGGTACTTACATCACACGATCAACTCGGTGAGACAGGAAAGAAAACTGGATTCTGGCTCGAGGAGTTCGCTAGCCCTTACTATGTATTCAAGGACGCAAAGGCAGAAGTCACCCTTGCCTCACCTAATGGCGGCCAGCCGCCACTGGATCCTAAGAGTGATGAGCCTGATTTCCAAACAGAAGCAACTAAACGCTTCAAGGGCGACGTCGATGCTCAAGCAGCATTGGCAAATACGTTGAGACTTTCAGATATTTCATCTGAGAATTATGATGCGGTGTTTTATCCTGGTGGGCATGGGCCTCTATGGGATTTGGCAGAAGATCGTAGCTCTATCGCTTTGATTGAATCCATGTATGCCTCTGGAAAACCGGTGGCTGCAGTTTGTCACGCATCTGCCGTACTCAATCACGCAAAAACTTCGGATGGTATCCCCTTAGTCGAGGGGAGGTCTGTGACCGGCTTTAGCAACACCGAAGAAGATGCCGTTCAACTTTCAGAGATTGTGCCTTTTCTGGTGGAAGATGAGTTGAAATCGAGAGGGGCAAACTACTCTAAGGCCGACGATTGGCATCCATATGCTATTACTGATGGCAACCTGATAACGGGGCAAAATCCAGCGTCATCAAATCTGGTGGCAAAGGCAGTGCTTGAGAAAATCAAATAATAACTGCCTAATAAAAATAACGGGGTAGTGTCTTTATTTTTGCTGTTTCAGGTATTTTGAAACAACAGATGTCCTTTGCATTCGCCCCGTGATTTTAAACAAAAACCCCCATTTCTTACGCCTTCATCAAGGTTGATTGCTTTACATTAACTTGTTCTTAATCTCCGGCGCTTCTTTGAATATTTCGGCAAGGGCCTCACTGCTGAGGCTGTAGAGCTCAATGTTTGATTTGGCGACTAATTTCTCACCTGTAGGCGTTTTGTTTAATAGCGCGTCTTCGCCAAAATGAGAGCCACGTGACAGGGTAGATACCTTTCCGTCTTTCCTTATGACTTCAAGCTCACCTTCCTTGATCAGGAAAAGCCTGTCCACTGAATCGCATATCGTTTCGCCTGCCTTGAAACTACTGTATTCCATTTTTGCTGCAATAGCCTCACGCTGCTCGTTTTCCAGCTTGCCAAAGGCATAAAGAAAACAGGGACACACGGGGTGTTGAAAAACCCCTGTTTCAGTCGTTGCGAGCAAAGCGAAGCAATCTCGATTCCATATAAATCAAGTGCTTAGAGATTGCCGCGTCGCTGGCGCTCCTCGCAAAGACACTTTTTCAACAGGCCCACACATCCAATTAACCATTCTACTCGTTTTTTTTCGGTCGCCCCTTAGGTCTGAAGATTAAATCTCTCCCAAGATGCCCGGAAATCTTATCTATAAATTCCGAGCCCCCCAATGGATGCCCTAACCGCATTTGCCGTCTTATCTCTCTTATCCCGTCTCTATCCTCCAAATCATTCATGAACATGATGTATTGACTCCGTTCTTTCTCTTCAAATAATGCCTCCGTGAGAATTTCATTATTTCGACCCGGCAGGTGTGCAGCAGCACTGGAGTATTTATAATCTTCAGCCTTTTCTAGCATACCTGCGCGGACAGGGTTTCTCTCCATATATCTGCTCACCGCCCAGAGGTAGGCTTCTTCATCAATTATGCTTGAATGATACCTGCACTCCCAGAGCCTCCCGGTGCGGCCATACTTCCCATTAAAATACTGTGTATAGCACAGAGATATTCCCTGCATCATCTTTGCCATAGAGTTTCAGTCAGAGGTTTTAGGAGAAGATGGGTATGATTAGTCATCAGGCAGTAGGAAAGAAGCCTTGAATCGCTCTTCTCGCAATACTTTTCAACGAGGTCGATATATTTATTGAAATCGTCATCGCCCTGAAAAACATCGGCCCTGTTGTTACCCCGTTGAACAACATGATGCGGATATCCGGTCCCAATTATTCTTGCAATGCGCGGCTTTCTTTGGCGAAAAGTAAAATAAATTTGAATTGTGCCCGGTTATTTGTTATAAAAACAGGTATAATCGATATTATAGTCAACTTTAAAGAGGAGGTCCGTCATGATAAAGAAAATGGTAGTGTTTGTTGTGCTGATGATGGGGGTGACTGTTCTTGGATGTCTGCCCACTCAGAAACAGGTTAAGAAAGTGGAAGAACCGCCCAAGGAGTTTCGATGGGTGTCGGCAGAGAACGGCCTCTCTGTCAGAAATGCACCGAGTGCGGTCGGTGAGAAGATCGGCGTTGTCCTCTTCGGGACTAAACTCCTCGTGATTTCAGAAGATGAAAACGTACTCACCATTGCCGGGAGGGAAGGGCAATGGACGGAGGTCTCCTGGGAGGATAATCAAGGGTGGGTCTTCGGCGGATTTCTTAGCGATGAAGAGGTAGTGAAGGAGTAAGAGGTTTTAATTGAGGCAGCCATCTCGCTTCATGTTTACTGTCTGCTATGATTGAACCTTCCGGGCTCAAATTCTTCGATTGATTCCTGCATTTCTTTCCGCTGGTTCAAGGGACAGCTTTCTTGTTAAATGAGTTATGTTGCCGGGCTTTTTTTGAAGGAGAAATAGTTGATCATCTTCTTTGCAATCAGCAAAAACTGGTGTGGTGTGCTGAGGCGAATGAGTAGCTTTGCCATGACCGACGGTCGGAGATAGAAGCAGAGATAGGCCTTCCTCAGCAGGTTTTTGAGTTCCTTTGCCGTCAACCCGTCCGGGACATAGGAGACATCCATAAACATGGAGTCATCCGTATCGATAATTTTCCCCTCTTCACGCACAATGCGATAGGCTTCCGTTGCCGGTAGTACGGTGAAGTGGAAAAAATGGGCCTTAAAGAGCGGGAGCGAACTTGCAAAAGCGATGGTTTTTTCTATGTCTTCCTTCGTTTCCGTCGGGTAGCCGATAATGAAGAAGCCCGAGACGAGGATGCCGGTTTTGCTGATCATGTTGACTCCTGTCCGTATCTGCTCTAGGGTAAGCCGTTTTTTCATGAGATCGAGGATCCGCTCCGACCCGGATTCGATTCCCACGTAAAAAGAGTAGCACCCTGATTGCTTCATTAGGTCCAGCAACTCTTCACTAAGAGAGTCGAGGCGGATGCCCGTAGAGCCCGACCAGCTTATTTCCCACCCCTTCCCGATGATTCCCCGGCAGAAAGCCTCCACGACGGTGCGTTTTTGGGTGAAATTGTCGTCTACGATATTGAATTCCTTAACGCCGTAGTTTTTGATGAGATAGTCCATCTCTTCGAGGACGTTCTCGATGGAGCGCATACGGATCGGTTTACCCGAAATGGTGCTTCCGGCGCAGTAGGTGCAGGGGAAGGGGCACCCCCTCGTGATGGAGATTGGGGCGGCGGGGAAGTTTTTACGGAATGTTTCGGCCGTATCCTTGTATTCCCTCGGGTCGAGCAGATCCCATGCGGGCATGCCGAGTTCGTTCAAGTCTTCTACGAAGACTTGCTTGTTAACACGGATGGTGTCGCCGTCCCGCCAGACCAGACCCGGAACATCGCCCAGATTTTTTGCCTCCAGGTCTTTCAGAAGGGTAGGGAGGCCGATTTCAGCCTCGCCATTGAAGGCGTAGTCGAGGTTATCCATAGAGGACAGGGTCTGCTCAGGCATGGCCGAAGGGTGCGCCCCACCCACGATGGTGACGATGTTCGGTGAAATTTCTTTTATGCTTGCCAATGTTGCTTTGACGCGCTTCAAGTCTTCAGTGAAGAGTTTTATGCCGACTACATCCGGTTTTAGCGCCGCTATTCTTTCTATCAGTTCATCAAAGGTGATTTTCAAATTGTTGGAGTCGATAATGTGAACATCATGATTGTCTTTCCTCAGCCATGTGGCGAGATATCCGAGGCCGATGTCGGGCGCTACGTGGTCGTTTCTCTCCCTGACGGGATTCATGAGTAAAACTTTCATTTAAGCTCCTCTGCCGGAATATGGCGGGGTTCGAACACCTGATAGGATGGAGATGCCAGAGTTGTTGCCAAAGCGGTTTGATGTAAAGGTTTTTTGTCTCAATTCCCCATAGAATAGCAAATCAGATGCCTTTTGAAAAGTATTTACCGTTTGGATAGGCATATTTCTAAAGTCTTTCCTTCTCCACCCGGTACGCCTCGGCAAGGTAATCCACCGGGTGGAGAACGGCTTTTCTTTCTCCGAAATGATTCATGGCGTCTTCCAGATGTAGCTTGCAGGCGGGGCAGCCGGTAGCGACTTCGTCAGCCCCGGAAGCGGTGATGGAATTCACCTTGTCCCCGGCGATAGCCATGCTCATCTCATAGTTGTTGAAGGAGACCTCTCCGCCGAAGCCGCAGCAGTGGCACGGTTTATTCATTTCAATAAAATTTAGTCCGGGGATGGCACTTAAGATATCCCTCGGTTCGTCCTTGATCCCCTGCCCACGGCTCAGATGGCAGGGGTCGTGCCAGGTAACACTTTTGTCCAGTTTTCCGAGTCCCTCCCGAAAATCCAGGTAATGAATAATATAATAGTTGATGTCCATCACTTTTTCGGCGAGCACCTTGGCACGCTCATCCTCGATCCAGCGGGGGTATTCTTTCAGCGTTGATCCGCAGGTGGCGCAGCAGGTGACGATCGCTTCCACGTCGAGAGAAGTGAAGGCGTCTATGTTTTTGAGTGCCAGTTCCTCTGCCGTTTCGCGGTCGCCCCGGGAAAGGAAAGGAATGGCGCAGCAGACTTCATCGTCAACAAGAATAACCTCCCTGCCGTTTTTACGGAGGACTTCGATGACCGACTCGCCTGTCGATTGGTGCCACATATTGGCGGCGCACCCCACATAGAAGGCGACCCGCCCTTTTGTTTCACCCTCGGGGATTAACTTCAGCTTGCGACGCCGGAGCGGGATGCCCCCCCATTCGGGGAGAAGCCGCTTCTTCCCCTTTAGTTTCAGCTTCGCCGGGAGGGGAAGGAAGTTTGGCAGGGTGTCGTAAATGATTCTTTTGAAGGCGCCAAGCAGCCTTAATAAGCTGGGGCTGTTTTGCCCCTTCGTCAACATCCCTTTCGAGACCATCTTCTGCATAGGGTTGCAACCGAGCCGGGCGGTAATCTCCGCCTTTGCGGCGTAGATAATTTCGTCAACCTTGACGCCGCTCGGGCATGCAACGGTGCAGGCCCGGCAGTCGAGGCAACTGTCGATCCGCTCAGCAAGGCCTTTTGTGATCTCCAGTCTTCCGTCGATGACTGCCTCAAGGAGGGCCATGCGGCCTCTCGCCACCATCGATTCGTCGCCCGACCAGTTATAGGTGGGGCAGGTGGCCTGACAGCCGCCGCAACGGACGCAACGGCTTACATCATCGCTTAATTTTCCGAGGTATTTGAGGTCCATAATCCTTGTGAAACCGGGCTCCGGCGGGCCAGAAAAGGGTTGCTAAAAATAGCCGGCAGGGTTAAAATACTTATTGGAATAACCTGTTTTTAGTATATGTCAGTTCTAACCCTATTAGACCGATTTTATCACAATAATATCCGTGACCACAAATTATCCCTGCCCGCACCTGCCGGGACGGGTTGTTTGGGCGCGTCAACGAAAGAGTGGAGGAAATTATGGCTGCAATCACCGAAGAGATGAGCATTAATGATGTTATCAAGGCCTGGCCTGCCACGTTGCCTGTTTTTAACACCTTTGGTGTAGACTCCTGCTGCGGCGGAGCAAGAACGCTTAGCCAGACGGCGACGGAAGGGAATATCGATCTCCATGCCTTTCTCGCTGCGTTGAACGAAGCGGCCGGCGCAGCCTGACGCTTTATAACTCCTTTTGATCCCCTTGCTTTGAAGATACTGAAAGACAATCATGGGCGCGTGATTTCCTACATGCGCATCTCCGTTACGGACCGGTGCAATCTCCGCTGCACCTATTGTATGCCTCCCGAAGGGTTTCAACTCCTGCCTCATGACGATGTTCTCTCCTACGAAGAGATCATCCGCATCGTCCGAATTGCGAACAGTCTCGGCGTCAATAAATTCAGGATTACCGGCGGCGAGCCCCTCGTCAGGAAGGGGGTCATCGACTTCATAAAGGAGATCAACTCCCTTGAGGGGGTGGAAACAGTCTTTACCACCAACGGCATCCTTCTGGAAAAGTATGCCTCTGCCCTTAAAACGGCAGGCGTGCAGCGGCTGAATATAAGCGTCGATACCTTGAAGCCGGAGCGGTTTAAATCGATCACAGGGTATGATCGCTTGCCGAGTGTGCTGAAAGGGATCGAAGCGGCCCACCGGGCCGGGTTTTCCCCCATCAAGTTGAACGTAGTTCTTATGAAAGGGGTTAACGACGACGAATTGGCCGATTTTATCGAGCTTGCCCGTGAGCGGCCCTACCAGGTCCGTTTCATCGAGTTTATGCCGATGAAAGATAATAGCTGGGAGAGGGAGAAGTTTATCCCTTCGAAGGAGATCGAAGAGAGAGTGGCGGCGCTTCGCCCTCTTCTCGACGACCCCGCGTCGGAAAAAAGCGCGCCTTCCAGAACATACCTCCTGGATGGTTATGCCGGGAAGATCGGCTTCATCTCGCCTGTATCGAGGCATTTCTGTGATTCCTGCAACCGGATACGCCTTACCTCGGACGGTCGAATCCGCTCCTGTCTTCTCAGGAAGGGTGAGGTGGATATTAGGGCAGCTATCAGGTCCGGGGCTGACGACGACCGGATTAAAGAACTGGTTGCGAGCGCCGTCTTGCTGAAACCTTCGGGTCATCGGCTGGACGACGATGAACCGGAAGATCTGGATGCCTTTCCTGCCATGACACGCATGGGAGGATAAAACCCGTTCGGCAGCGCGTCAATAAGCTTTGTTCCCCCAATAATATCCTGCTCCAATTCCCCATTCCGTGAGGAAAAGTATCCATCTTTATCCTGTTTTTAAGCTGCTTCTTTTTCCTTCAGAATTTTTAATGTCTTCAGCCATTCGGTTAGGCGGCCTTCCCCACCCCCTTCTTATTGAAAATAATAAGAAAAAATAACTTGACAACCTGCTTTCCTCTTAGTATATTTTGGCGTAATGTGGAATAAAGTGGGTAAGAGTGGGTAGATATGTTTAGGGGAAGATTCGAATTAACCATAGATGACAAAGGGCGGCTCAATGTCCCTTCACGGTTTCGCGACACGCTGAGGGAGTGTTACGACGAGCGCCTTATTATCACCAATGACTTCGACAAATGCCTTGTTGCCTATCCATTGACGGAGTGGGTCGAGCTGGAGAAGAAGGCGAGTCGTCTCTCTATGGTGAAAAAAGAGGCCAAAGCATTTCTCCGCTTTTTTATCTCCGGCGCCACCGAGTGTACCTGCGACAAGCAGGGACGGGTATTGATACCGCCTGTTCTCAGGGAGTATGCCGGGCTGGAAAAGGAGATTGTCGTAGCGGGGATGCTGAACAAGATAGAAATCTGGAGCCGGGAGCAGTGGGAGGACGAGCTTAGGATTTCCAAAGAGAGTTTCGGCCAGGATTTCCAGGCCATGTCAGAGGTTTTGTCGGAACTCGGAATCTAACAGGAGGTTGACATGATAAGGGTGAGCAGTTCAGGGGACGTTTATGCACTTCATATTTCGGGTAACATCGATCATTCGGAAATGGTGAATGTGAGAAACGCCATCTCGGACTTGATAAAAGAGGGGCACTCCAAGGTCATTGTCAGCATGGAAGAGGTGAGGCGCGTCAACTACCTGAGTATCGGCGTCCTCGTGGAACGGCTCCGGCGGCTCAGGAACTGCGGGGGGGATCTCAAGCTGGTCGGCATGAACGGATATTTAAGGGCTTTCTTCGCCGGTGTGGGGGCCGAGAAAATCTTCGACAGTTTCGATTCTATGGAGGAGGCGTTAAAGAGTTTTTCATCGCCTGCGGCCAAAGAGAGACAGCTCCATTGAGAGGAATGACAGGTGACTTTCTGCCATGAGCCGGTGCTGCCGACAGAGGTCTTGACTATGCTGGACTGCAAAAATGGGGGGCTTTATGTGGATTGCACCGTAGGAGGCGGCGGTCATGCCCTTGAAATTCTGAAGGCCTCTTCCCCCGATGGAAGGCTTATCGGTATCGACAGGGATTGTGAAGCGATTGAGAAGGCCGGTGAAGTTCTCGCCGATTATGGCGAAAGGGTAAGGCTTATACAAAGTAATTTCAGGCAACTCGATGAAGTCCTTGCCGGAGAGAAGATAAGCGCCGTCGATGGGATACTGATCGATCTCGGCGTTTCTTCCCGCCAACTCGATGCGGCGGAAAGAGGATTTTCCTTTATGAAGGAAGGGCCTCTCGATATGAGGATGAACCAGGAAGAAGGGGAGAGCGCCTCTGAACTGATCGAAAGGCTTTCTGCCGGTGAAATTGCGCGTATTTTAAAGGAGTACGGCGAGGAGCGCTGGGCAAAAAAGATTGCGCGGGCGATAAAGGATTCCTTACCTCTCGGTACGACGACGGAGCTTGCCGCAGTTGTGGCGCGTGCAGTGCCGAAGCGGTTTCACCCGAAGAATATCCACGTGGCGACGCGGACTTTTCAGGCGTTAAGGATTGCCGTAAATGCAGAGCTTGAAGGACTGGATGATTATTTTCTCCACGCTGCCGGTTTACTGAAAGAGGGAGGACGGATGGCTGTTATCTCTTTTCACTCGCTGGAAGACAGGATCGTAAAGCGGGCCTTCCGGCAGCTTTCGAAAGTGTGTATCTGTCCTCCCGGTTTGCCGATTTGCGCCTGCGGAAAGAAGGCTTCAGTCCGGTTGCTTGCCAGAAGGGCGGTCACTGCTTCAGCGGAAGAGGTGGCACGTAATCCGAGAGCACGTTCTGCGAAGATGAGAGGGATCGAAAGACTGCCGCTTTTGCATTGAGGCGAAGCGGCCAATCGATTATAATATAAGGTTAAATATTGTATCAAACAGCGATAAAAAGAGGGGGGGTGCCGCGCCCCGCAGTGCTCAGTTCGCAAACGGTTCGAAGTGATGAAAACCGGCTTGCCGTCTGGTTGCTCGTGGCGGTTATTTTTCTGGTCGCCATTCTCTGCGTCTGGTCGCGGGCCAAGGTAGTGAGTGTGGGCTATGAAATATCGAGGGAAAATCGTCGCCTCATTGAGGCAAAGGAAACAAACGAGAAACTGAGATCGGAACTGGCTATGCTGAAGGCGCCGGGGAGGCTGGAGCCGATTGCGAGGAGCCGCTTTAAGCTGCTGCCGCCAAGGAATCACCAGATTGTATTGTTGAAATGAAGACTCGGGAATCGAGATGGCTGAGGTTGAGGATATGTGCGGTGGCCTTCCTTTATTTTGGACTCTTCAGTGTCGTTATCTTGAGAGGATACCAACTCCAGATCAGCCAGGGGGAGGAACTCTCGAAGCGGGCCGATCGCCAGCTTATCCGGAAGATTGCACTGGCGCCGGCGAGGGGGAGGATTCTCGACAGGAACGGCGAAGAGTTGGCTTCCAACCGGGAAGTGGGATCGGTTTTCGTTCAGCCGGGCAGGATTGTTGACGCCGCTGTAACGGCCGACAGGTTGTCGGAGTTTCTTTCCGAAGAGAGGGATGAAATACTAAAAAAACTCGGAGAGAAGAGTCCTTTCGTCTGGCTGAAGCGAGGGATGTCGTTGGAGCGTGCCGATGAACTTGCGGCGCTCAACCTTAAAGGCGTGGGGGTCTTACGGGAGCGGAGGCGGTATTATCCCAACATGGAACTGGCCGGTCATATCGTCGGTTTTGCCGGCGTCGATTCGCAGGGGCTTGAAGGGGTAGAACTCGCCTATGACAAATTTATCAAAGGAAACGCAGGTTATGTTTTCGCCGAGCGGGATGCGCTTGGCAGAAATATATTTCCCAAGGGGGTAGCGAGCGAGAGTTCGTCGAGCGGGCACGATGTTTTCCTCACCATCGACAAGACGATGCAGTACGTGACGGAGAGGGAACTCGGAGCGGCTGTCGCCAAGTTCAAGGCGAAAGGAGGAACGGCGATCGTCATGGATCCCCACCGTGGTGAGATTCTGGCAATGGCCGTTCAACCTTCGTTCAATCCGAATTTTTTTGAGCAGTCGACGGCTGAAATCTGGAAAAACAAGGCGCTTATGGATACCTACGATCCGGGATCGACCTTTAAAATCTTTTTGGCGGCGGCGGCCATAGACAGCGGCAAAGTGAGGGGGCAGGATATTTTCTTCTGCGAGAATGGGCGCTACAAGGTTTACGACACCTATATCCACGACACCAAGGAGTACGGCTGGCTCTCCATGGAGAATATCGTAAAGGTCTCCAGTAATATCGGCGCATACAAGATTGCGGAGAAGCTGGGAAAGAAAAGCTTTTACAGGTACATCAAGGACTTTGGATTTGGCGAGAAGACCGGCGTGGGGCTGCCCGAGAGGTCCGGTTATGTGAGGCCGGCCAAAGGGCTTTCCCCCGTCGGATTTGCCAATCTTTCTTTCGGACAGGGGATTTCAGTGACGGCGCTACAGCTTGTTAATGCCATCTCCGTTGTGGCCAATGGGGGATACCTGATGAAGCCGTACCTGGTGAAAAAGGTTGTAGATAAAGAAGGACAAACGGTTTTTTCCAACTTTCCGACGCAGCAGCGGCGGGTCATTTCGGAAAGGGCCGCCAGGCGAGTCGCGGACATGCTGCAACGGGTCATTTCCGAGAAAGGGACAGGAGGGCGCGCCGCGCTGGAAGGCTACCATGTTGCCGGAAAAACGGGGACATCCCAGAAGTACGATCCGAAGACGGGCAAGTATTCACGCGAGCGGTATATCGGGTCTTTCATCGGGTTTCTCCCTGCCGACAACCCGAAGCTCTCCATCCTCGTGCTTCTCGACGAACCGCAGGATTCCCATTACGGAGGGACGGTGGCGGCGCCCGTTTTTAGAAAAATTGCCGAACAGGCCCTCGCCTATATGAAGGTAACGCCGGGCCATGAAAAGGCGCTTCCGAAAAACTATATGCGGGCAATGGCTTCCCCGGAAAACTCCTCCCTTGGTGAGAACATTAAAGCCGTTTTTTCTTCCGATACAAAAGGGCGCATGCCGAACCTGAAAGGGATGACCCTTAGAGAAATACTGCTCCGAATGGGAATACCCCCCGCCAGGGTGAGGGGAACGGGCGTCGTGGTGGAGCAACGCCCGCTTCCGGGCGGAGCGTTCGAGGACCGATCCGGGTACAGCGTTATCCTTAAAAGTGAACCGAAGGGTGTGAGATGGCTCTAAAACTCGATGATCTGATAGCAGGGTGCAGTGCCTCTGCCGTTCATGGCGATCTCGACCTTGAGATCGAAGGGGTTACCTCCGATTCCAGGAAGGTGGAGAAGGGTTTTTTGTTCGCCGCCTTGAGCGGGACAGAGTGTGACGGCTACGCGTTTATCGACGCGGCTCTTGAGAAGGGAGCGGTGGCGGTGATCGCCGAGCCCGGGCGGGCTTCCTTCGGAAGTTTTCCTGAAAAGACCGCCTTTATCGAGACCGAAAAGCCACGAAGGTTTTATGGCGAGATTGCCGCCCGTTATTACGGCATGCCGTCAGAAAAACTGGCACTAGTGGGTATTACCGGGACGAACGGCAAGACGACGACGGCCTACCTTCTCGAATCGATTATCAAGGCGGCTGGTTTCTCTCCCGGCATTATCGGCACGGTGAACTACCGGTACGGCGGACGGATATTCGAGGCTCCCAATACCACCCCGGAACCGGCGGAGCTGCAACGTTTGCTGGCAGAGATGGTTGCAGCGGGAACGACGCACTGCGTGATGGAGGTTTCGTCCCACGCCCTCGATCAGGAACGGGTGGCGGGCTGTCATTTCGAGACGGCGCTTTTTACCAACCTTACGCAAGACCATCTCGATTACCACCTCTCCATGGAGGCCTACGGGGCGGCGAAGGCGAGTCTCTTCACAGAAGTTCTTTCGCAAGGGAAGCGGGCAGTCGTTAATATTGACGATCCCTTCGGGAAAACGCTGGCGAATGGCCTGGAGAACCCGCTCACCTTCGGATTTGATTCGGGCGATATATGTTCCGAGCAATTCAGTGAGAATCCCGACGGCATGAAGGGTTTGCTTAAAACGCCTGAAGGGAACATTCAGATCAAGTCGGCGCTTCTCGGCAGGCACAATTTTTATAATATTATGGCCGCCGCAGGCGTTGCATCGCTGCTTGGAATAGAGAAGTCGGATATGGAAAAAGGGATCAAGGACTTCGATAAGGTCCCCGGTCGCATGGAGAGGGTGGCGCTCCCCGCCTCCTTCAGGGGATGCCGCGTCTTCGTCGATTACGCTCATACGCCCGATGCGCTTGAAAGGGTGATTGCGGCACTTAGACCGACAACGGAGGGGCGGTTGATTACGCTCTTCGGGTGCGGTGGAAACAGGGACAGGAAAAAAAGACCGATTATGGGAGAGATCGCTGCCAAAGGGAGCGATTACACGATCATCACATCGGACAATCCCCGCAAAGAAGACCCTCTTTCCATCATTGCCGATCTGGAGAAGGGTGTAAAGAGTGGGGGTGGGAAAAAAGGGGAGAACTATTCCGTCATTGCCGACCGCCGCGAGGCGATCCGTGCCGTGGCGGGTTTCATCAAAGTGGGCGATACTCTGCTCATTGCAGGAAAAGGGCACGAAGACTACCAGATTGTGGGTGACGAGAAGATTCACTTCGACGACAGGGAAGAGGCGCTGCTCGCATTTGGCGAAGCAGGCGTGCAGACGGTGACGGCATGACGGGAATGAAGGAAAATAGCTCCTCTTTTCCTACGGCAGCCGTTCTCCATGCGACGGGCGGAGAGCTTCTTGCCGGGCAAAAGGGCGTCGTTTTCTCCGGCGTCTCCATTGATTCGCGAAAGACCGGTGAGGGAGAGCTTTTTCTCGCCATTAAAGGGGAACGATTCAACGGGAACGATTTTACCTTTGATGCTCTTAGCCAGGGTGCGGGCGGAGTGATGACCGACAACGGTCTCGCAGCAGAGAAGATTTCCGACCAAATCCCCATCATTAAGGTCGATTCTTCTCTCCGGGCGCTTCAGGCGCTCGCCGCCTTCAACCGGCAGAGATTTCCCGTTCCCCTCGTTGCCGTTACGGGGAGCAACGGCAAGACGACGACGAAAGAGATGCTTGCTTCCATACTGAGTAAAAAATACGACGTCCTCAAAAATGAGGGAAACCTGAATAACCATATCGGCGTCCCGCTCACATTGTTGAAACTTCACTCCATGCATGACGTTGCCGTTGTCGAAATGGGGATGAATAAGGAGGGGGAAATCAGGGAACTGGCGGCCATGGCAAGCCCCGATATCGGCGTGATTACGAACATTGGCGAGGCCCACCTCGAAGGGCTCGGGACGATCGAGAATATAAGCCGGGCTAAGGGGGAACTCCTGGAATCGCTCGGAAGCGACGCCAAAGCCATCCTGAATGCGGACGATGAAGCCGTTATGGCGCTCGGGCAGAATGCAGGGTGCCGCGTGATTACCTTCGGCCTGCACGCCGCAGCCGACGTGAGAGCGACTGAGATTGAGGTTGAATGGGGCAAGGGGACCCTTTTCCAGCTTACGGCAGGGGACGAATCTCTCCCTGTGCTGCTTCCCCTCTACGGGATTCACCAGCTCTACAATGCCCTTGCCGCCTCGGCGGCGGCCTTCGCTCTTGGCTTCGACCTTCACCATATCCGGGAGGGGCTGGAGGAGTATCGTCCCTATCCGGGGCGGATGGAGGTGATCCACGAAGAGGGGATTACTTTGATAAATGACAGCTACAATGCTAACCCGCCGTCTGTTCGGTCCGCTCTGGAGACGATGGTTCACTTTAACGGGATGAGGAAGATAGCCGTTCTCGGAGACATGCTCGAACTGGGAGAAGAGGGCGAAGAAATTCATTTTGACCTCGGGCGCTTTGCTGCCTCGAAGAATCTCGACAGGCTCTATACCCTCGGCCCATTGGCGGAAAAGATTGCCGAGGGGGCGATTGAAGGGGGGATGGAGAAGAATAATATCTCTTCCTTCAGTGACCGGGAAGCGCTCATAGAAGAATTGATTAAAGAGGTGAAGTCGGGCGACTGTCTGCTCGTCAAGGGATCGCGGGGGATGCAGATGGACGAGGTGGCAGCGGCGCTGCTTGCATCGATCCGGCCGGGAAAGGGAGGTGAGGACTGATGCTCTATCATCTCTTTTATCCGTTTCATGTCGATTATTCCCTCTTCAATGTTTTCCAATACATCACCTTCAGAACCATCTATGCCACGCTTACGGCGCTCCTCATCAGTTTTGTCCTCGGTCCCTGGTTTATTAAAAAACTCGCCTATCACCAGATCGGCGAGAGGGTGAGAAAAGACGGCCCGGCAAGCCACTCGGAAAAAGAGGGAACGCCCACCATGGGAGGTTCACTCATTCTCGTATCGCTCGTTATCCCCACCCTGCTCTGGGCCGATCTGACGAACCGCTTCATCTGGATTGCCCTCTTTGTCACCGTAGGTTTCGGGGTGATCGGTTACGTGGACGATATGTACAAAGTAAGCGGACGGGGAGAGGGGGGGATGAAGGCCCGCTACAAATTCGGATTTCAGGTGCTCGTCGCCGCCGCCGCTGCCTATATGCTGGTAGCCATCGGTTTTTCAACGGAACTCTACTTCCCCTTCTTTAAGGCGCTTAAAATAGATTTGGGGCTGTTTTTCATCCCCTTCTGCATCCTCGTCATTGCAGGCGCGTCCAATGCCGTCAACCTGACGGATGGCCTCGACGGCCTCGCCATCGGTCCCGTTACCATCTCAGGGCTCACCTATCTTCTCGTCGCCTACTTCGCGGGGCACAAAATTATCGCCAATTATCTCCAAATCCCCTACATCGCCGGGAGCGGGGAACTGGCCATATTCTGCGGAGCCATGGTGGGCGCCAGCCTCGGTTTCCTCTGGTATAACACCTATCCCGCCCAGGTCTTCATGGGGGATGTGGGGTCGCTCCCGCTCGGTGCGGCGCTCGGCATCATCGCCGTCATTACGAAACATGAAATCTTACTCTCCATCGTGGGGGGGCTCTTCGTGGTTGAGGCGCTCTCCGTCATATTCCAGGTCGTTTCCTATAAGACGCGTAAAAAACGGATCTTTCTTATGGCGCCTATCCATCACCATTTCGAACTGAAGGGGTGGGCGGAACCGAAGATTATCGTCCGGTTCTGGATCATATCGATCATGCTCGCCCTTATCGGGTTGAGTACGCTGAAGCTGAGGTAATATGGACCTTAAAGGGAAAAAAGCGATTGTTGTGGGAGCCGGGAAAAGCGGCGTGAGCGCGGCGCGTTTTCTCGCAATGAATGGCGCTGACGTAGTGCTGAATGATGTGAAGGAAATAGCCGGGTTGGAAGAGGTTGAGGCCGAAGGCGTCCGGCTGGCAGGTGGCTGGCATGAGGCCGCTCTTTTCGACGAAAAAGAACTGATCGTCATTTCCCCCGGGGTGCCCGGTGATCTTCCCCCTCTTAAGGGGATTCTCGACTCGGCGTCTAAACGGGGCGTCGAGGTGATAAGCGAGATCGAACTGGGCGCACGGTTCGTCCATGTGCCCGTCATTGCCGTTACCGGCACAAACGGGAAGAGCACCACGGTGACTCTTATAGGCGATATGCTTGAGGCAGGAGGGAAAAAAGTCTTTACAGGGGGGAATCTCGGTACGCCGTTCACGGAATTTCTTCTCGAAGATAAAGCGGTTGATTACCTGGTGCTCGAGGTGAGCAGTTTCCAACTGGAGAGGATAGAGACGTTCAGGCCTTTTATCGGCATCTATTTAAACCTCACTCCCGATCATCTCGACCGCTACCCCTCTATGGAGGCCTACGGTTCGGCAAAGAAACGGATTTTTATGAACCAGGAAAAGGGGGATTACGCCCTGATTAACGGGGATGACCCTGCCCTTTTAGCGCTTGCAGGGGAGTTGAAGGCGAAGACGGTTCCTTTCGGATCAAAAGGAAACGCCGGGATATCAATCGACGACGGTTGTATCGTTTCGACTATTCCCGGCGCTGAGGGGGAAATGGGAGAAGCCTGTCTCGACCGGGTTGGGCGGCATAACGCGGAAAACGTGATGGCTGCCTTTGGGGCGGCGCTTATCTGCGGAATCGGGGACGAGGCAATATTAGAAGGGCTAGAGAAATTCAGTGCCCTCCCTCACCGGATGGAGTATGCCGGAGAGGCGGGGGGGGTAAGGTTTTACGACGATTCGAAGGCGACCAACGTGGGCGCCGTAGTGAGAAGCTTGGAGAGTATCTCGTCGCCCGTTATTTTGATCGCCGGGGGGAAAGACAAGGGGGGAAGTTATGGACCCTTGAGCGGTCCGGTCAAAGAAAAGGTGAAGGGCCTCGTCCTTATGGGTGAAGCGGCGGGACGGATAAAGGAAGAACTCGGGAAGGTCTCTCCCACCTATATGGCTGCCGATATGGAAGGGGCGGTGGAACAGGCCTGGCATCTGGCTGAATCAGGAGATGTGGTTCTCCTCTCGCCCGCCTGTTCGAGTTTCGACATGTTCGACGATTACGGGCAGAGGGGCCGGGTATTCCAATCGGTCGTAGAGGAAATTATTGCGCGGGGAAACGGAACGGGAAAGGAGGCGGCCCTTGCAGGGTAAACTCTGGAATGAGCGGGTACTCCTCTGGCTCACCATCTCTCTCGTATTGACGGGCGTGGTTATGGTCTACAGCGCCAGTTCCATTATGGCCGACAAACGGTTTCACGACAGCTTTTTCTTCCTCAAGCGTCATACCGTTTATGCCATGGCGGGGATTGCCATTATGATCGCTATTTCAAAGATCGACTACCAGGTGGCAAGGAAGGTGGCCATCCCCTTCCTCTTTTTTACGCTCACCCTGCTTTTGCTGTTGCTCATCCCCGGTATAGGCACCGAGGTGGGCGGGGCGACGAGGTGGTTGAGGTTGGGTCCGCTCTCTATTCAACCCTCCGAACTGGCCAAACTGGCACTCATCGTTTTCATGGCCTACTCTTTTTCCAAAAAAGAGGAAAGGAGGGAGATGAAGGATTTTAAAAAGGGCTTCCTTCCCTACGTGCTCGTTCTCATGCTTTTCCTCGTGCCCATGCTCATGCAGCCCGATTTCGGAACGGCCATGACCATTACGAGCATCTTCCTCATCATGATTTTCGTGGCGGGGGCGCGGCTTTCCTATATTGCGACGCTCGTCTTTTCCGTTGTGGGGGCTGCCGTACTCCTCATTGCGGGGGCCGAATACCGGCGAAAACGGATTCTCTCCTTTCTCGATCCCTGGGACGACCCCCTCGACACCGGTTTCCAGATTATCCAGTCCTTTCTCGCCTTCGGCTCAGGAGGGTTTGCCGGGAGAGGGCTCGGTGAAGGGCGGCAGAAGCTCTTTTATCTCCCCGAGCCCCATACCGATTTTATCCTGCCTGTCATCGGTGAAGAGATGGGTTTTCTGGGAGTTATGACGGTGATTCTCCTATTCGGCGCCGTTGTCGCCCTCGGCATCAAAGCGGCACTCTGCGCTAAAGACCGTCTCGGCTGCTACCTGGCAATCGGCATCACTTCCATGATCGGACTCCAGGCGATCATCAACATGGGCGTTGTCATGGGGCTGCTGCCGACGAAGGGGTTGCCGCTCCCCTTTATCAGTTACGGCGGCACCTCGCTTCTTGTGAACATGATCGGCGTCGGCATCCTTGCCGGCGTCATCGAGCGGAGTAGAGAATGAGGCTGCTTATTGCCGGTGGAGGAACGGGGGGGCATCTGTTCCCCGCCATTGCCGTTGCAGAAGAGTTGATGGGGAGGGGACGGAAAAACTCGGTGCTTTTCGTTGGCACGAAGCGAGGGATAGAAGGGAAGGTACTGCCTTCCGAGGGGTGGCAGGTGGTTTATGTGGCTGCCGAAGCGCTCAAGGGACGGGGGCTTCTTGGGAAGGTGAAAAGCATGTTAAAAATGTCTGTCGGCATTGTCCAGTCCATGAAGCATATCGGGCGGTTCTCTCCCGACGCCGTGCTCGGTATGGGAGGCTATTCGTCTGCTTCGGCCGTCATTGCGGGAAAGTTTTCCGGCGTGAAGACGGCGTTGCACGAACAAAACGCCATGCCGGGCCTGACGAACCGTGTCCTTTCACGTTTTGCCGACAGGGTTTTTGTCACCTTTCCAGAGTCGAAACGTTTTTTTAATGCCCACAAGGTGATGATTACGGGAAATCCATTGCGGAGAAAAATTATCGATGCCCTTTCAACCGAAAGGGTGGGTAAGAAAAAAGAGAGAGACTTCGTTCTTTTCATCTTCGGGGGGAGCCGGGGGGCGAGGCGGATCAATGAGGCGGCTATGGGCGCCTTTTGCGGGGAAGAGGCCGATTCATTTAAGGGGATTAAAATCATACACCAAACGGGTGAAGAAGATAATGCGCGGGTTAAGGCTGCCTACAGTGAAAAGGGGATTGACGCCGACGTTCCCGCATTTATAGGCGATATGGCGGCGGCCTACGTTCGCGCAGACCTGGTGGTCTGCCGCGCCGGTGCAACGACGATTACGGAATTGACGGCGGCGGGAAAAGCGGCGATTCTCGTTCCCTACCCCTTTGCCGCCGACGACCACCAGAGACTCAATGCCGAGCCGCTGGCAAAGGCCGGTGCGGCTAAGATTGTTGCCGACTCAGAACTCAGCCCGGAGAGGCTCGCAGAAGAGATAAAACATTATAGTCAGAACCGGGAAGAGCTGGCAGATATGGGGCGTAACGCCTTCAAAATGGCGAAGCGGGATGGCGCAGAGGCGGTTGTGGACGCACTCAGTGATCTAACTCAACTCAAGACCGAAGGAGAAGTCTAAAATGACTTTTAACGGGGTAAAAGGAAACAAGGTGTTCAGACAGACGCAGCATATCCATTTTGTAGGCATCGGCGGCATAGGAATGAGCGGCATCGCCGAGGTACTCATCAATCTCGGTTTTAGGGTGAGCGGTTCCGACCTGAAAGAGGGGGATGCGACAGCGAGGCTCGGGAAACTGGGCGGAACGATCTATTACGGGCACCGGACTAAAAATGTGAGCGACGTGGACGTGGTGGTCATCTCTTCGGCGGTTAGCCAGGAGAACCCGGAAGTGGTGGAGGCGCACAGGCGTCTCATCCCGGTCATTCCGAGGGCGGAGATGCTGGCAGAACTGATGCGGCTTAAACGAGGCGTCGCCGTAGCGGGAACGCATGGCAAGACGACGACTACCTCACTCGTAGCGACCATCCTCTCCGGGGCGGAGATGGATCCCACCGTCGTTATCGGCGGAAAGCTGAACAGCATCGCCAGCAACGCTAAACTGGGGCAAGGGGATTATCTCGTAGCAGAGGCGGACGAGAGCGACGGTTCCTTCCTCTACCTTTCCCCCACCCTGTCGGTGGTGACCAACATCGATCCCGAGCATCTCGATCACTACGGCTCCATGGAGGCCGTTCTGGATGCCTACCTCGAATTTATCAACAAGGTCCCTTTTTATGGTCTTGCAGTGGTCTGCATGGACAACAAGAACGTCCAGTCCCTTCTCCCGAAGATCAAGAAGCGTTTCATTACCTACGGGATGACGCCCCAGGCGGATCTACAGGCTGTCGATATCGAGTTCAAGGGGATGAAGAGTTCCTTTACAGTGAAGCGGATGGGGACGGAAGTGGGCAGACTCACCATCTCTCTTCCGGGCCTTCATAACGTCTATAACACCCTGGCCGCCGTGGGGATCGCTCTTGAATTGAAAATCCCTTTTCCCACCCTCCGTGAGGCGCTCGCCGATTTCGGCGGCATTGGGCGGCGTTTCCAGGTGAGAGGCGAGCAGGGCGGCATTACGGTCATCGATGATTACGGCCACCATCCGGAAGAGATCAGGGCCACTCTTGCGGCTGCGAAGGGGGGGTGGGACCGGCGGGTTGTTGCCGTATTCCAGCCTCACCGATATTCGAGGACAAAGGAACTATTCGATGAATTCGTTACCGCCTTTAACGAGGCGGACATGCTGGTGCTGACCGACATCTACCCGGCGGGAGAAGAACCGATAGAAGGGATCAGCGGCGAGGCGCTTTTTGAAGCGATTAAACGGCACGGACACAGGAACGTCACCTATCTGGCGGACAGACTCGCCATCCCCGCTTTTCTGCATGAAAGGGCGAAGAGGGGGGATATGGTGATTACCCTCGGCGCCGGGAATATATGGGAGGCAGGAGCTGTTTTTGCCGATGGAATGAAAGAGAGAATGCCATTAAAGGTTGTCCGGGGAGGGGAGAATTAAAGGATTCGAAGCACGCCTCCGGGCGATGATAGAGGGTCGGGTGGAAGGAGACGTCTCCATGGAGGGGCTCACCACCTTTCGCGTGGGGGGGAGGGCCGATCTGGTCGTCTATCCGCGCCATGCGGCCGACCTGAAAGCACTGCTCAGCCTTGCCCATGAGGAAGAGGTTCCCGTGCTGGTTCTCGGACTCGGCTCGAACCTCCTCGTCACCGATGAGGGGATACGGGGAGTGGTAGTGAATTTGAGAGAAGGTTTTAAAACGATGTCCAAGCCGGATAAAACGAAGATGCTCTTCGGCGCCGGTGTTTCACTGGCAAAGGCGACGGCGAAGACGGCAGGAAAGGGCCTGAAAGGCCTCGAGTTTTTATCGGGCATTCCGGGGACGATGGGGGGGGCTGTTAGGATGAATGCAGG
Organism: uncultured bacterium; assembly: GCA_965372635.1. Classification (GTDB taxonomy): domain Bacteria; phylum Desulfobacterota; class JADFVX01; order JADFVX01; family JADFVX01; genus CBDVDA01. The sequence goes on from CBDVDA010000008.1 coordinate 21,515, forward strand.
CGCCTTCGGGTGCGAGATGAAAGATGTCATAGAGGCGGTCTCTTTCATGAACCGGAAGGGGGACGTTTTTACCCTGCAAAGAGAGGGACTCTCTTTTTCTTACAGGAACCTTGCTTTACCGGAGGGGGATATTATCCTCGATTGCCTCCTTTCGCTGGAAGAGGGGGATGCGGGGAAGATCAGGGAGAGAATCAGGGAGAATGCATTGAAGCGGACGGGGAAACAGCCCTATGACAAGCCGACGGCCGGCTCGGTTTTTAAAAATCCACCCCACGGTTTTGCAGGACGTCTTATCGAAGAGGCGGGGTTAAAGGGGCTACAGGTGGGAGGGGCAAAGGTTTCGGAAAAGCACGCCAATTTTATAGAGAATTTAGGGGATGCAAGCTCGGCCGACATTATCGCCCTTATGGAACGGATGAGGAATTCCGTTTTTGAAAAGAGCGGTATTCTGCTGGAGCCGGAGATCCGAATCGTCGGAGAAGGGGCAGAGAGTGCCCCCGCCTTAATGGGCGTTCACTGATGGATGATAAAGGCAGAATTGCCGTACTCATGGGGGGGGATTCCTCGGAAAGGGAGATTTCCCTACAGAGCGGTGATGCCGTTGTAAATGCCCTGCGATCGCTCGGATACGGGGCGGAGGCTGTCGATATTTCGACAGGTCTCGGTCGTCTCGTTACGGGGGGATTTAAGCTCGCCTTCGTCGCTCTTCACGGGCAGAAGGGTGAGGACGGTTGCATACAGGGGCTGCTGGAGCTTCTCGGCATTCCCTACACCAGTTCGGGCGTTCTTGCCTCGGCAGCGACGATGGACAAGGTTTTTTCCAAGGGCGTCATGGTTTCAGAAGGAATATCGACGCCCGATTATGAGGTGTTCGATTTTGCAGTTGAACCGGATAAAGAAATTGCCACTTGCCTCGATTTTCCGGTTATCGTGAAACCTTCCTCGGAAGGGTCCACCATCGGGATAAAAAAGGCGGGAAACGCGTCGGAGCTTAAAGTGGCGGTGAAGGAAGCAGCGAGCTTTGACAGCAAGGTGCTCGTGGAGCGCTTTATTTCGGGGAGAGAGGTGACGGTGAGCCTCCTCGACGGCGAGGTCTATCCCGTAGTCGAGGTTTTGCCGAAGAATGGGTTTTACGATTACGAGGCGAAGTATACGAAAGGGATGACCGAGTACAGGGTTCCGGCTGAACTTGAAGAAGAGACGAGGATGCAGGTCACGCAGCTGGCTGAGAAGGTCTATACCCTTTTCGGCTGCAAGGGGGCCGCGCGCGTCGATCTGATGCTCGGAAGTGACGGCCCGACCGTGCTGGAAATTAATACCGTGCCGGGGATGACGGAGACGTCGCTTTTACCGAAGGCGGCGGCGGCGGCGGGAATCGATTTCGAGGCGCTTGTGGGAAAGATGATAGAAGGGGCCTCCCTTGAGGACCGCAGCCGGTCGGAGAGGCTCATCCAAGCCTTTGGGGGTGAAAAAGCGCTTTCAAGGGGGATGGGATGCTGAGGGATTTCAGCGAAAAGAAGAAGCGACGCGCCGAACGGAAGGCGAGAAAAAAAGTAAAAAGAGGCCCTTCCCTTGCCGCGCTGGCAAGAAAAGGGGTCCGGATCGTATTTATGGTTTCGGGGGTCGCCGTGAGCCTGGCCGCCCTCTTTGTCGGCTGGGAGCAGTTAACGGCCTCATCCTATCTGCGCATCAGCGACATCCGTGTCGAGGGGAACCGGCAGGTGGGCGAAAAGGAACTGCTCGGCCTTACGGCAGCGCGGGGTGCAAACATTATCACCTTCGACGTTGAGGATGCGGGCCGAAGGATTGAAACCCTCCCCTGGGTTCGTGAGGTCTCCATAGCCCGGAAGCTTCCCCGCTCCGTCAGCATTAAGGTGCGGGAGCGGAAGCCGATGGCGATGATCAACCTGGGAGAGCTTTATTATATCGACGACGAGGGGGTCATCTTCGCGTTGGCTGACGGGAATACGGGGCTAAACTACCCCGTCCTTAGCGGTCTCGACAGGAGAAAGCTTCTGCAAGGAGACCGGGAAAGCTTTGAATTGCTCGAAGGCGGACTCGAACTCCTTCGAATCCTTAAGGCGAGAACGGGTTTGCTTGCCTGGGACGATATTTCCGAGGTCTTTCTTCATAGCGAACGGGGAATTACGCTCTACACTTCGGCGCGGGGGATTCCCGTCCATCTCGGGAAGGGCGGTTTTGAAGAGAAACTCTACCGGTCAGAGAGGGTCATCTATGATCTCAAACGGAAGGGGATCAAGGCGCGGCGGCTGGAGGCGGATTATGACGGCAGGGTGCTGGTGAAACTTGCCATATAGAGAAATTAAGGGCCAACTATTTTAATGAATCGTTTAGTGGGGACGAAAAAAGGATAAGGAGGTGACGGGGATGGGGAGAAAAGAGAACCTGGTAGTCGGGCTGGATATAGGCACCACCAAGATCTGCTGCATCGTCGGTGAAATGACGGGCGAGGGGGTCGATATCATCGGGATTGGATCGCATCCTTCCCGGGGGCTTCGAAAGGGCGTGGTGATCAACATCGAGAGCACCGTCAATTCCATCAAGAAGGCGGTGGAAGAGGCCGAACTCATGGCCGGCTGCGGCATAAGTTCCGTCTTCGCTGGGATCGCGGGCGGCCATATCAAAGGGCTGAACAGCCACGGCGTGATCGCCGTCAAGGACAGCGAGGTGAAGGAGGCCGACGTTAAGCGCGTCATCGACGCCGCCCGGGCAGTGGCCATTCCCATGGACCGGGAAGTCCTTCATATCCTTCCCCAGGAATATATCATCGACGATCAGGACGGGATCAAGCAGCCCATCGGCATGTCGGGTGTGAGGTTGGAAGCGAAGGTGCATATCGTGACGGGGGCGGCCACCTCGGCGCAGAACATCGTCAAGTGCTGCAACCAGGCGGGGCTCGACGTAAACGATATCGTCCTCGAACAACTCGCCTCGTCCGAGGCGGTCCTCGGCAGTGACGAAAAGGAACTGGGCGTGGCCATCATCGATATTGGGGGCGGGACCTCGGACATTGCCATCTTTATCGATGGAAGTATCCGCCACACAGCAGTCCTCTCCATCGGCGGCGACCACCTCACCAACGATATCGCCATCGGGCTCAGGACCCCCACGGCGGAAGCGGAAAAGATAAAAAAGAAGTATAGCTGCGCCATGTCGTCTCTCGTTGGCAAGGACGACACCATTACCGTGCCGAGCATGGGCGGCCGCCAGCCGAGAACGCTCTCCCGCCAACTCCTCGCCGATATCGTCGAGCCGAGGGTGGAAGAGATATTTTCCCTCGTTTGGAACGAAGTTGTCCGTTCCGGCTACGAAGACATCCTCGCCTCGGGGATCGTCATTACGGGAGGTTCGGCGCTTATGGAAGGGATGCCAGAACTTGGCGAGCAGATATTCAACCTTCCCGTCAGGCGGGGTGATCCCATAGGGATCGGAGGTCTGGTGGACGTGGTGAAGAGCCCCATGCATGCCACCGGCGTAGGGCTCGTGCTCCACGGCTATAAACAACCGAATACAAGCCGCTTCAAGATGGGCGATGAGAATCTCTTCGCCAAGGTGAGCAAGCGGATGAAGGAATGGTTTAACGAATATTTTTAAAGAATTTTCACCTGGAAACTCGAAGATGAAAAATAAATAAGATTGCTAACTAAAAGGAGGAGGTGCGGTATGTTTGAATTTGTAGAGAAGGATGAAAGTCCCGCAAAGATCAAGGTGATCGGAGTGGGCGGTGGCGGTGGAAACGCCATCAATACGATGATCAAGGCGAAGCTTGACAGCGTGGAGTTTTTGGTGGCCAACACCGACGCCCAGGCGCTGAAGGCGAACATGGCGCCGCTCAAGATACAGCTCGGCCACGAGCTGACGAAAGGGCTCGGTGCAGGCGCCAACCCGGACGTGGGCCGGGATGCGGCCATCGAAAACAGGGAGCAGTTGAAAGAGGTCTTCGCCGGATCGGACATGGTTTTCATTACCGCCGGAATGGGCGGCGGGACCGGCACGGGCGCAGCGCCGGTGATCGCCGAGGTGGCGAAGGAGATGGGGGCGCTCACCATCGGGGTTGTGACGAAACCCTTCATCTTCGAAGGGAGCCAGCGTGCGAGACAGGCGGAAAACGGGCTGAAAGAGTTGAAAAAAGCGGTGGATACGCTCATCACCATCCCGAACCAGAAACTGCTCAGTATTGCAAGCAAGAGTACTTCCATGCTCGATGCCTTCAAACGGGCCGATGATGTGTTGCTCCATGCCGTGAAAGGGGTCTCCGACCTTATTACGAACCACGGGTTTATCAACGTCGATTTTGCCGACTTAAGAACCATTATGTCCGAAACGGGGATGGCGCTTATGGGTGCCGGTGCGGCCACCGGAGAAAGCCGGGCGCTCGAAGCAGCTCAAATGGCTATTTCTTCCCCGCTTCTGGAAGATATCGACATCAACGGCGCGCGAGGCGTGCTCGTCAACATCTCTGCCGGGGAGTCGCTCACCATGCATGAAATTGAAGAGGCGAATGTAATTATCCAGGAGAAGGCCCACGAAGATGCCAAGATTATCTCCGGCGTAGTGATGGACGAGGAGATGGGCGACGAACTGAGGGTGATGGTGATCGCAACCGGTTTCGGAAAACAGGAGAACGACAGGCAGGGGCTTTCCGTTGTCCGCCCTGAAAATCGCGATCGTCCCACCTATCTCAGGAAGGATAAGAAGACGGAAGGAATAGACATTCGTCAGGCCGGAGCGAGCAGCGTCTTTTCCGACCCGGCCGAAGACGAGTATGACGTGCCTACTTTCCTGAGAAAACAGGCGGACTAAAAAGCAGGAAAGAAAGATGACGAAGGGGAAGATGGGAGAGTAGCGCCGATTTTTACTCCTCCTTTTGCCGGTCGCTATTCTCCGCTTCCCCCTGTATTTTTAAATATTACATCTCCTTTGCCTTTCGCTGCAAAGGGTTCGATATCCAAAGAAAGCTGTTGACAAAATGTTAATTTGTGGTAGCTTTCTTAATCAAGAGACAAAGAAGTGGGTTGCGTCTTCGGAGGGCAAAGAGATCATTCAAAAAGGGTCTCCACAATGTATAAGAAATGACTTTCCAACTCAGATAGGCTTAATAATTTAATACACTTTTCGACCTTCATTAATGACGATATGATACCTTACAATGAGCTCATTACTAAGCTTGGTTATGATTCCTCCCCACACTATTGGCTTGCAAGTGAGACACGAGAACCTGAGACTGCGCATCTGTTTAGGTCTGCAAGCGAAGCTGCCGTAGATGGAATATATGTTTTTGAAGCGAGTCCCAGTAAAGAAAAGAAAGTTTTATCTTCCCGCCCCGCAGTTTATTTAGCCGAAGCCAAGTCTATAGAAGAAGCACGTTCAATCCACCGAAAGCTGTGGAACCTTAGCTATGCCCCTTTCATAATTATTCGCCTTCCGAACCAAATCAGAGTTTATACAGGTTTTAATTACTCAGAAGAGCCAGAAATAAAAGAAGAAGGTTTACTAGATGAAATTGATAACGTTGATCAACTAGCGAACCTGCTGGATGTCTTTAGCGCTGCTGCCATAGATACTGGACGGATTTGGCAGTCTAATTATGCAAAAGAACTAAATACGAATCATCGTGTTGACAAACGCCTTCTTAAAAATCTAGAACAATTAGGCGCGGCCTTAAGAAGCGATAATTTACGTGATAAAGTTGGTCACGCACTTATCGGAAAATATGTTTACCTTAGCTATTTACGAGGTCGTAAGGTCCTTACAGATAAGTGGTTGCGGAATCAGAAAATTAATGAAAAAGATGTGTTTGGACCACAAGCCACTGTTAAAGGGTTGAGGGCGCTTACCGAAGCTGTAGCTCGGCGTGTAAACGGAAAGATTTTTCCGATAGATTTTGATGAAGAAACTTCCCTTATAGACAAACATGTCTCATGGGTTGCGTCTGTTTTTAGCGGCAGCGAAATAAGTGAAGATGCACCACAAAAAGTTAGGCAATTATGTTTTCCTTTCAGAGCTTATGATTTCAATTATATACCTGTTGAAACATTTAGCTCTATTTATGAGCAATTTATACATGAGAAAAAGAAAAAAGGCGCAATTTATACTCCTGAAGTTTTAGCTGACTACTTGCTTTCTGAAATAGAATGGGCTGCTTCGGACAAACCCCTTAAGCGTGGGGTGAAGATATGTGACCCTGCATGCGGGTCAGGTGTGTTTCTTGTGTTGGCATATCGAAGGCTTATAGAAAAAGAGATGAGTCGCAGAGGTGGAAGAAAGCTCAGCGTTGATGAATTAAAAGCAATTCTTCTAGAGAGCATCTATGGAGTTGAAAGAGAATTAGCCGCTTGTTATGTCACGGAATTCAGTCTTATTTTAACGTTGCTACATTATTCTGAGCCGCGAGAATTAGAGAAGCTTAAGTTTCAATTTCCTGACTTACACAATAAGCAGATTTTCCATTGTGATTTCTTTGATCTTGAGGGTGAAGAAAGCGAAGTTAAATTCTGGCATTTGGGACTAAAGTTTGATTGGATTGTTGGAAATCCGCCATGGATTCAATTAAGAGAAAAAAAGGTTAAGGAAGCGAATAAGTTTGTTTACAAATGGATTACTCAGGAAGGGCCTTTATCAGAAAGACCAGTATGCGACAATAGGACGGCAGAAGCATTCAGTTGGTTGGTTACGGATTTGTTAAATGTTGATGGAATAGTTGGTCTTGTTTTACCTGCAACAAGTCTTTTTAATCTGAAATCGAAAAAATATCGTAAAAAATTCTTTACAGATTTTGAAGTAATGCGAGTAACAAATTTCGCCAATATCAGAACAGTTTTATTCGATAAAAGAAGTGGTGATTATCCTGCATTCACTATTGTTTATCGTCAGACAAAAGAAAATAGAGAAAAGGCGAACATAGTTCATTATGGTCCCTTCGCAATTAATCAGCTTTCAGAATCAAAGAACAGCCCTTGGGTTATTACTATCAATGAAAATGAAATTCAGACAATAGATCACCATGATGCGGAGCAAGGTGAAACCTCTCTTTGGAAATTTGCTTTATGGGGTAATTCTATCGATGAAAGAGCAATTGAGCGAATAAAATATTTGTTTCAAGCTGATTTAAAAACAATATGTGAAACAATGAGTTGGTCTTTTTGTCAAGGCGCAGAATTGCGCATAGGTCAAAAGAAATCAACGAAGGAGCTAGAATATATTAAAAAAATTGGCGATAAAAAAAGATTTGACACTGATTCAATGTCGAAATCATTTTGTAATTTATCAATTGATCAAGAAGTACTTAAAGAGATACCAGATGAAATGTGCCATATCCGAAAAAGAGGAGGTAAGGCGGGTCTTAAGCTAACGAACGCACCCCATATAATTTTATCACCAGTTTGGATGAGTTATGTTGTGTATAGTGATGAAGATTTTTCAATACCCTCGCGACAGATAGGAATCGCTGGAAAGAAAAGTGATTCAAAATGTCTTCGAGCACTTTCTGTTTACTTAAAGTCTAGTCTAGTTTCATACTATCTATTCTTTAATTCTCAACAGTGGGGTGTTTTCCGTCACGCCAGGTTAGTTTCAATAGCGGAGGTTAGAAAAATTCCAACCCCGAAACTTACACAAGAAGAGATAGAAGAACTTGCTACTTTCCACCAAGAATTGATTGAAGAAGAAAAACAAGAGCTTTCATCTTTTGTTTCATATGAAGGCACACAGCGTGAAATAGATTTTAAAAATGTTAGTGAAAAAGAAAAGGTTTTAAAGTTAGAAGAAAAATTGCCGGTAGATGAAAAGAAAAAGATAAAAGAATTTATAGCAAAACTTCGGGGTAAATTACAGAGAAAAATCGATAAAAAGATATACGTGCTTTTTAAAATACCTAACGATATCCAGATATTGGTTGACGAATTCATTAAATATCGACTGCCATTAGATACACCAGCCGCGATTCCAAGTGTAATTAGAAAGCCAAGCAAAGATGAAATGTTTGCTTACGCGCAGGAACTAAAGCGTGCACTGGATGATTTTGCCATGAATGAAGCATATCATAGTGTTGATATGTTTTGTTCAGACGAGATCACGGAGTGCGTTATTGAAGTAAAGGGGAGTAATAAGCCACGTACCAAGGTTGATGTTAAAGAAAGTGATTTAACACGCAGTAAAGTGCTTGCTGAACTTAGTGGGGAATTGCGTGAACAATTTAGTCAGTGGGTTTATGTGCAACGAGGATTACGTTTATTTGACGAGTCAAAGGCAAAAGTACATATCTATAAAGAACCACGTTTAATTAACTGGACAAGAACGCAAGCCATGGTAGATGCAAGTGACATAATTGGGGAAATACTTGATAGGGGTGGGGAGCATAGTGAAATCATCTGAGCCAAGCCCACCATTCTTCCGTGCCTACTCGAAGATATTTAGGATTCATGTTCATCAATTAATAGCTTGGGGGTGTGCTGAGGCAAAAGCCAAAGAGAAAACAGACGATGAAGAGAAAATAACGGGCTATATTTACAATTCTATTAAAGATGCTTTACGCTCAAATCGAGCGATGTGGTGCGTAAATTATGCCGTACGCAATGAAGATCCTATCTCATGCGGTAGTCGTAGCGGAAAAGATAGAAGAGAAATTGATTTGGTTTTTCAATTTGTAAGTCGCAAAGGAAGACCGGAATATGTTTTTGAGGCAAAGCCGTTGAATTATGCCAAAAAATATCAGCGTGCTTCTAATTATGTTAACAAAGAAGGGATGGGGCGCTTTATAAGTGGTGAGTATGCTAATTATACGGCAAGCTATCCTGAAGTTGGAATGATTGGCTATGTATTGAGTGATTCAATAGAGCAATGGTGTTCAAGGCTTAAAAAAGCTATCAGTGATAAATCAAAAGAGTTGCGTCTTATACCTCCACAAAGAGACAGTAAAATAATTGATGATTTTCCCGTAGAGTGGGTTAGCATCCATAAGAGAGATAGTTCTGATAATCCAATTCAAATCTTTCATCTACTGTATGATTTTGTTTATTAAGAGCAGATATTCGTTTTTTATAGCTATAGTCCTCTGAATGTCCCGCACTATAAAGGATAAACGGCTACGGCGTCTTGACGCGGAGTCCGGTACTGTGAGGAAGGGTTGGGGCGGCAGGCTTTCCGTTGCCCTCGCCTACCCGAACAGATACTACGTGGGAATGTCGAACCTCGGATTCCAGGTTGTCTATAGACAGCTCAATTCGAGAGAGGATGTTCTTTGTGAACGGGTTTTCCTCCCCGACAGGGAAGAGTTGGATGCTCCGGGGATGAAACGGAGCGCGCCCCTTTCGACGCTCGAAAGTGGGCGACCGCTTAGTGATTTTGACATGATCGCTTTTTCCGTTCCTTTCGAAAACGATTTCCCCAACATTCTTAAGATACTCGATCTTTCCGGCATCCCTCTCCATTCAGAAGCGCGAGGTGAAGACGATCCCCTTATTGTGATGGGCGGGATGACGGCACAGTTGAACCCCGAGCCGCTTGCTGATTTTATCGATCTCTTCCTCGTTGGCGAGGGGGAGGTGCTTATCCCCTCTTTTTTCGATGCACTCACCTCGCTTGGAGGATTGAAAAGAATAGACCTACTTCCTGAACTTTCCAAGCTTCCCGGCATTTACGTCCCTGTCCTTTATGATGTCGCATACGATGAAGACGGGACCATTCGCTCCTCTAATCCGCATGGCGGAACGCCGAAACGAGTAATGCGCGCATGGCTGCCTCAGGAGCTTTTCGAGAAGAGCGGAGGAGGCTCGGCCCTCTTGACAGAGGAGACCGAATTCGGCGATCACTTTCTTTTGGAGGTGGGACGGGGGTGCGGGCGGGGGTGCCGATTCTGTGCCGCCGGGTTTGTCAGCCTCCCCCCCCGGGAACGGAGGGCTGTCGCCTTTTCCCATGAAGTCGAGAAGGGGGTTGCCAGGGGGAAGAGGATCGGCCTTATCAGCCCGTCTCTCGCCGATTACAGCGACCTCCTGCCGCTTTGTGACGCCATACAGAGTGCCGGGGGGAAGAGTTCATTCTCCTCCGTCCGGGCCGATGCGTTGAGTGATGAAGCTCTCGCCCATATCCGGGCGGGGGAGCAAAAGACGGTCACCATAGCACCTGAGGCGGGAACGGAGCGGCTCCGCAAGGTGATTAACAAGGGGCTTGACGATCAAGCCATCCTGAATGCGGTGGAGCGGATTGCCGCCGCCGCCATTCCAAATATCCGGCTCTACTTCATGATCGGCCTCCCCACGGAAGAGGAAGAAGACATCGAAGGGCTCATTGATATTACGATTAGGTGCCGCGACCTTTTTATCGACGGGAGCAGGATTCATGGTCGGGTCGGTCGGATTACGGCGAGCGTTAACTGCTTCGTCCCGAAGCCCTTCACCCCCTTCCAGTGGCACCCCATGGAGGAAATCGTCTCACTAGACAGGAAGATAAAGCGGATTAAAAAGGCTTTTGGTCGCGAAGCGAATATCGAGATGATCCACGATAACCCGAAGTCCGCCCACCTCCAGGGGCTGCTCAGTCGGGGAGACAGACGGGTGGGGGAGGTCCTGAAGGATATTCACTCAGCGGGAGGGAACTGGAAAAAGGCGCTGAAGAATTCAGCCATCGATCCCACTTTTTACACGACGCGGCTGCGCGGAAAAGAGGAACTCTTCCCCTGGGAGGTGATCGATTCCGGGATCGACCGGGACTACCTCCGGAAAGAGTATGAACGGGGCCTTGCCGGGAAGACGACCCTCCCTTGCAACCTCGGCGTCTGTACGCGCTGCGGGATCTGCTGAAAGTTGCTAACTTCTTTACTATAAAATTTATCCCTCCCTTGGTGGGAGGGGATTAAGGGGAGGGGGGAGCATATTTGTCTCCGTATTTAATTGCCGAATAATATAATATCTTCAAACCTCACAAAAAAGGTTAACTTGACCTGATTGTTTTTTTGAAGGTTTTTTTAAATACCCTTTTTTACTTTTGGGGTTTACTGGTCAGGCAAGTCCAAGCTTTACCACTTTAACTGCCGCCTCGGTCCGGTTGGATACTTCGAGTTTTATAAAGAGCCTTTGGGTAAGAGTTTGGATCGTTTTCACCGAAATGGAAAGCTGGCTTGAAATTTCTTTGTCGCCCATCCCCATTGCAAAACAGATTGCTATTTCTCTCTCCCTTTGACTAAGCTTATCGATAAGCTTTTTTTCGACATCCCTAGGCTCAACAAAAAAAACTGTTCCATCCCCTTCAATGGGGAGATGTTTTGAACTCATGTCATTGAACCTATAACAGAGAACACTTCCGTATGAATTTACAGCTTCAATATCACGGAAAACATTACACCCTCCTTTTTTAATGTTTGTGATATTTTTAAGCGATTGGCAGGCTGTTTTCAATTCCCTTGGCAGTTTTTCATTGGTGCTGACGCAGTTATCTTTCATGATATTTCTTGCCGTCTCGTTCATCCAGGTGATCGTTCCTTTATGATCCGTTGTAACTACTCCAAAAATCGACTCTTCCAATGAGATTTCACTGAAGAAATCAAAATCGAGGAGCCACTTGTATTTTCTGAAGGCATAAAACTGATAAGGGGCGATAGCATCGAATAAAGCCCTTTCCTTTTCTGAAAAGCAAGGTCCTTCTGAGAACCTGTTGCAGGCATATATTCCCAGAGGAGAGCCGCCGCTGCTGAAAAACATGGTCTGCATTGCATCCTTCTGGCCGTAAGATTGATAATTTTTTTCATACTCCTTAGATTCTTGAAAATTCTCCATATAGTCTATTGACCTGAGAGTTGAATAACCACGCGCCTCTCCCTCTATTAGATGACGTTTCCAGCGCCTGACCTTCTCTGCATTCTGATTTGTCCAGCTTGCGAGATAACCTGGAGGATAACCGTAATGTATCGCCCTTGAGTCGAAGCCTGCGCCTCTGGCTAATGTAACTCCCGATGCGTCATGAGGGATGAATTCCTTCAATGGCATGAGGAGGTTCTCCTTAAAGCTATTCATGTCATGGAGATAGGTGCAGCGCTCCTTTATCTCATTAATGAACGAGTCCTTGCGTTGCACGATAAGCCTCTCTTCTACTCTCCTGCTGTTTCTGTTATAAATTCTTCCAGCAGGGCATTAAACATTTCCGGTTGTTCCCAGTGGGGAAGATGCCCCGCATCGGTTATGACCTGCACTTTGCCTCGCCAGAGGGTCGGCATGGTCAGCTTATTAATGTACTCCAGGTTCACAATATTCTCCTTTTCTTCATGCAGGATTGCTATCGGTATGGGAAGATCGGCAACCGCCTTGACCTCATCCCGGTAGTTGCACTGTTCGAGACTCTTTCCCAGTTCAGCCCGAGCTCGCCCATCGGTGCGGCGCATGTCTGCCTTGGAGGACCCAGGAAGATGATCACACAATGTGCTGAGCCAGGACTCTATCTCTTCTTCGATCAATTCTGCCTTGAAAATAAGAGGGGCTGCAGGGCTGGGTAAAAAGGCTTCCATCCTGGCGGGTGGGATTCCAGCAGGAGGTGTCCCGAAGATAACAAAACCCCGTGCCTTTGTCAGTTGATCGGCGGCCTCCAGCAGAATATGTCCCCCCAGGCTCCATCCGACGAAGATGGCATTCTCCATGCCGAGCTTTTCCGCTACATCAACAACAACAGAGGCGTAGCCGGACAATGTGTATGCAGCTTCAGGATCAGATGCATTTGACGACTTGCCGTGTCCTGGAAGGTCAATTGCTAGAAGGCGATGCTTTTTAGCCAGAGGACTCTCGAATTGACGTTGGAAGGCAAGGGCTGAGGATGAATTGCCGTGGATAAATATGACGGGATGCCCGGTACCGGGGCTTTCACAGTAGGCGATCTTCTCTCCGCAGACATCTAAATAGTTAAACTGCATCGTCATAGTAAAGATAGTTTCTATCAAAGTCTATCTTTTAAGTAAAGGTTCTTGTCTTCTTTTACCATTAAAAGTCGGGCAGTTGCAATAAAAAAATAGTGATTTGTAGGTAATTTCCCCTAATTGACAAAACATGATCATAAGTGCTAACGTAAATCTCCAAAAATCAAATAATAATCAAGCCGACATTAGGCGGCAATGGCGCATGAAGGTACTGAGGTTGAATTTATCCGAGTCATAATCTATAGGACAAGATGATGGAGATAGAGAAGAAAAAGATACTTCTCATTGATGACGAAGAGGCGATTCTCGATGTGGCCGGCAGGGCTCTTAAAAAATATTTCCGGGTTTGTACGGCACGTGATGGCCGGGAAGCGCTGGAAGTTCTGTCGGGTCTTGTGGTGGACTGTATCGTTCTGGATATTGAGATGCCTTCCATGGACGGGATAGAATTCCTGAAAAGACTGAGAGGCTCGGGGACCTATACGCCTGTAATCGTCGTTACCGGGAAAAGCTGTCAGAAATATGCCGAAGAGGCGGCAGACATGAACATCCAGGGCTATGTGATCAAACCCTATACGACGAATGCCCTTGCGGAAAGAATCTCCAGCGTTATTGCATCACCCCGAATGTCTCTCAGGCAGACGAAGCCCTCCGCGAAAAAGCTCCATCCCGGTCTGAAGTATGCCGTAGACTTCCTGAATAATAACTACAATAAAAGCGTGAATGTATATGAACTCGCCAAAGGTGCGGGCATGGCCTACAGCCATTTCGCCGAACTGTTTAAAAAGGAGTTCGGCATGACCCTTACCTCCTATCTGAACAGATTCAGGGTGGAGAAGGCGAAACAGTTGATAAAGGAGACGGACCTTCCATTATCGGAAATAATGACGAAGGTCGGCTTCAACACGGAGCAGCATTTTTTCAGTCAGTTCAAACGGTTTACAGGTGTAACGCCAAAGTCCTTAAGGGGTTGATTTATTGAAGACGAGAACAAACCAGAGAATAGTTGAGTAAAAACCGAGTTCTGTTGATTGTAAATAGTTTTCTAACAGGTATAATTTGCAATTATTAATTATGTCGCATGAAATTAGGGGATAAGTGCAGGAAATGATGGTGGTGACGAAGTTGTTAGGCCTTTTGGCGATCCTGTTAACGTCCGTGCTTATCTGGCTTATCTGATGTTCGGGGTCAAATCGCAAGCCGGCAGGAAATCATGCAGCCGCCCGGAGATGAGATATTACAGGGTATGGCTCCAGACTATGGCGGAAAGAGATGATGAGGAAATGCGAAGCTTTAGCCTCTATTGCAAAGCCAAAAGCATGGAGCATCTTTATGAGTGCCTTGAAGAGGGGAGAGGCGATTGCGGTCTGACGGAAAATGATCGCCCCTGCCGCATCTTCGGGGTGAAACCGGTCAGCGTCGATGAGTACGAGACGGGGAGAGTTTTAGATTTCAAGCGGAAGTATATACGGGAGAACTGTAGCGTTTAAATCTTTAGGCGTTGTGAATTGCTGAAAGTCCGGGGCTGAATGATATTAGGAATCAGTTAGCAGAGAGGAGGAAATCATTTATGGATAATAAAGCTTCTACTCACGAACAGTCCAAGATCCTTATCGCTGATGATCAAGATTTTTTCATCACCATGCTGGAAGACCAGCTCTCGTCAATGGGATATGACATTCTAATCGCCCGTAACGGTCCTGAGGCAATAAAGAAGGCCATGATAGATCAACCCGATCTTATCCTTTTGGATGTGGTCATGCCGGACATCGATGGTTTTAAAGTTTGTCATACAATCAAATCAAGTTTTCAAACCAAGCACATTCCTGTCTTGATGCTAACGGCACTTACAGACATCAAGTCCAGACACAAAGGACTAAAGGCAGGCGCAATCGATTTTTTGACCAAACCGATTGATCCCGATGAACTCTCCTACAAGATAGAAAACGTCATCAAGCTGAAAGATCATCAGAAATTTCTTGAGAACCGCACCAAGCTGCTTGAGGATATTATAGAAGATAAAATAGGTGAAGTACGAGACGCCTTTAATGATTCAATTGACCGTCTCACTCTGGCAGCAGAATATAGAGACGATGACACAGCACTCCATATTAAGCGGGTGGGCCATTATGTAAGGTTACTGGCACAAATCCTCGCTTTCGACGAAGATCAGATAGAGATAATGGAATGTGCAAGTCCCATGCATGATGTAGGCAAGATAGGAATAAGAGAAGGGATTCTTATTAAACCCGACAAACTCTCTAAGGAAGAGTATGAGGAGATGAAAAGCCATACCATTATCGGTGGCAAGATCCTCGGTGGCGGCAAATCGGAACTGCTGAAATCGGCTGAGAAGTTCGCACTTTACCATCATGAAAAATGGGACGGCTCCGGATATCCTCATGAATTGAGAGGTAAAAAGATACCGATTGAAGGACGGCTCATGTTGCTCGCCGATATTTACGATGCACTAAGAAGCAGCAGGCCATACAAGCCGTCCTATGATCATGATGAGGTCTACAAGATCATTACGGAAGGTAATGAAGGTACAAAACCTACGCACTTTGACCCTCTTATCCTGAAGGCCTTTAAGGATAACCATGAGAAATTCGCTGATATATTTGACAATATGACTGAAAACATCTCGCCTGCTACAGCATGATGGGCTCCCTGCCCTTTGCAATCAAATACTCTTTGCATTTTTAAAGAAGCCCTTATTTGTTTAGGAAAACCCCTGATTCGCTAATTGATAAATATTCTCAATAGTATAAAAGCCTTATATTGCATCATATGATTATAGTAAATGAATATCTCCTCTGACCCTAAAAAAGTTCTGATTGTCGATGATGACAAGTATGTTCGGATGTACATGAGTAGAGCCTTGACCCATTCGGGGCTCAAAATTTACTCTGCCTCAAATGGTTTTGAGGCATTAGAGAGTGTAACAAACAATACTCCCGATATTATTATATTAAATTTGCTGATGCCGGGATTGAACGGTTTCGACTTTTGCAGAAGCTATAGAACATTTTCTTAAAACAAGTCCCCATATTGATTACATCATCTTTGCCTGGCCATCATGGAAAGAAGGATATTCATCCTTCCTGGATTTCGGGATATATTGAAAAACCCTTTGTCGGTAAAGAATTAGTATCACAAGTAAATGCCCTGTTGAGTAATGGAAGCAAGCGCGTGGAAGGTGTAAAAGGGGAGATATTACAAAGTCCTTATGGAGTGCGGACATATGGGCGACGGAAACTCAAAAGAGATTGTCCGCTACCTAAAAGCCGCTGACACGATGAAACTTTTCGAACAAGTAAAAAAGACTCCCGGTCTCAAGTCAAAAGGGAGGTCAACTCATATCTCACTGGTCAAGCTGATTTCACAACAGGAATTTGAAGCTGGACGTGTAGTGGAATGGAAAAAACAGTACATAACAGGATAACTCAATAAACGAGAGAATTCATAACGGATCTGAAAGAGTAGAGACAAAGCCCTAATCTTCGACGAATATTTAAGGCCAACGATATTTTAGAGCTTTTTTTCTCAAATTTCCCCGGATAAAAACTGTAACACTGTTGGAAAAGTAGGGTGGAAAGGCAATTATGAAAAAGGATTCGCCTGCAAAGAACCCCAAAAAAAATCAATCTTCAATGGAGGAAGAACTGTCAAAAGACGGAAAAAATAGTGTTAATGCCATCGGCAAAAAAGGTGTAATGGATTTCATAAACAGGAAATCTTTTGATTTTATTGAATTGAAATTACCGGTTAAGCAGATGAACGAACTTCAGAAAATAATGACCATCAAGGATGATTCAGGCCAGAAAGAAGCACCTACATTAATTATCAGAAATATAGAAGAAATAGCAGTACAAATTGAACCTAAAAAACACCGAACGCAGTAACAATTTAACCTTATGCGCCATTCAAGCCTTTGAAAAGGGCAAGGTTCTCATCACAAGGTTTTTACTGAATTTGAGAGATTTGTGCTACAGCAATCATAGGACAGGTGAAGTGAAAAGAAACGAAACTCATCAAAGATTATCGAAGGATTCAGCCGCGCCGGGACGGCTGCTTTAAACCGATGATAAGCGTTGTTATTGCCGACGATCATGCCATGTTCTGCCAGGGGCTTACCTCTCTTCTTGCCGACAAGGAAGATATGGCTTTCGAAGGTGTAGCGGCTGACGGGAAAGAGGCCCTCGATCTGATCCTACGTGTGAGGCCCGATGTGGCTGTCCTCGATATCTCTATGCCAGAGCTGACCGGTATAGAGATTCGCCAGCATTAGAAACAAGGGCCTTAAGACAAAGGTGGTGCTCCTTACCATGCATGAGGACGCCTCCATTGCGGACAGGGCGATGGCGTTTGGGGCGAGTGCCTATGTTGTCAAGGGGAGTGTCTTCGACGAACTTCTCCATGCCATACGAACCGTTCATTCGGGCGGGAAGTTTATAAGCCCGTCCATGGCGTCCGACCTTGTGGCCTATGACATGAGTGCCAAAGAAGTCGGCGCCTCCCTCACGAATCGAGAAGAGGAGGTCCTCGTTCTTATTGCAAAAGGTCTCACAAACCGGCAGATTGGGGAAAGGCTCGGCATCAGTATGAAAACCGTCGATACCCACAGGACGAGGATGATGAAGAAGTTCGATCTACACAAAACGGCAGACCTCGTAAAGTACGCCGTTAAGAAGGGGTTGATCGATTAGTTAGTTATTTTAAAGAGAACCGCCCCCTTTCCCCCCTTACGCCGCTATCAAAACCTTTCCGCTTTTGGCATAGGCGGCGGCAAGGGAAGACTCACTTTCAAACTCTTCCGGGGTCAGGGTGATGATGTCAAGCGGTATGAGGAACTTCTTGATGGTCTTTATCTCGGCATCCTTTGTCATCTCTGCCCTTTGGAAGATACCTTTTCCACGAAACTCCTCTGCTACGATCAAAAGGTCGATATCGCTCTCCCTGTCTGCTCCGCCCCTGGCCTGAGAGCCAAAAAGAATAAGCTTTGAGATATGCAGCCCCGTTTCATCAAGACATTTCTGAAAAAACCTTATTGCTTCGCTGACTTTGCTTTTAGCCATTCCAATACCTCTTTGCTCTTCGTGAGTATTTCTTTTGTCTTTTTTCTGTCGAAGTCCTTCATTATCCTTGCCAGGTCATCGGGATAACGTGTTGGAACGCTCACCCGGTTAAGCAGGAATACAAAATCATACAATTCCTGTGTAAGGTCAAGTTCAATTTTTTCAAGAAGGAAAAGAAGGCTGTGCGTATTGGGCGGGACCTCCTTAAGTATCTTCTGATACAAACCTTTCAAGGTTTTCTCAATAGAGAGATGGCACATGAAGACCGCGTATATGTACCTCTTTCCTGTAAACATGGTATCAGCGGTATCCATGTCATAATCAGCCTGCTTGAACCATTCTGACGGCTTTTTACCCATATAGCCGGAGTATAGCAGAATACTTTTTCCATTGCAAAGGCCGTAACCGCGACGGGTCCATAAAAGGGGTAAAAAGGTAAAAGGGGGACGGTTGAGTCCCCTTTTTGTCCGCTAGTTTTTCTTTTACTGTCTCTCATATCAATTCGTAACGTGTCTATTTCTTCCCCTGCTCTGCACCTCTCCGTCTCGTTCAGCATCTAAATGACAAGAGAAGTTTTAAGAAAAAACGGGGAGGATTTTAAAATGGAAATGCGAGTACTCATTGTTGAAAAGGAGAACGGCTGGGCCATCTTCGATGCCGAACTGGGTGATAGCATTGCCGAGGGACTTCCGGGGATGGAGGAAAGTATCAATCTCTGTGAAGAGTGGCATTACGTGGTCCCCCACCGGAAAGAGAACGGCGATTTTTTTACCGATCTCGACGGAGAACCGCTCTATAAGACGAGCCGGACCAAAACGGCGGAGATAGAATTCGAATACGCCGATGGCACCCCCTGCCTCGACTTCGAGCTATGTCCCCATTGCAACGGACCGGCCTTCGGGCGGGATTTTGGCGGGCACAACTGCTATTATTGTCCCACGTGCGAAAAGGATATCGACTGCGTTCCCCCGCCTGAATGGATCGGCGAGGCGGACTAGTGTCGCGTCAATCGTAAATTGTCGCTCTCAGAGCCATTCAAATAGTTCAAGGCAAGGCACAGCCACGCAGGAATAGTCATATCGTATTTCAAGTGGTTGCAACGCCGCATTGGGCTATTTGCGTGGCTCCCTTTGGGCGAGACGATAAGCGGCCAGTTGCTGCGTTGCACTCGCTTGAATTATCTACGGATAGTCCCGCACTCGCGCGTCTTACATCTGACCGCTTCTCGACTCGCTGAGACCGACAATTTACGGTTGACACGACACTAAAATCAGTTTTTTGACCGGCGCGGGAAGACCGAGGGTATGAAGACCTTCTTTCTGATGCCAGACAAATGACGGCTCAGTGGAATATCCTGAAGCTCCTTCGATCTTGATATCCACCGGGTGAATGTTGAGGTGAAAGTGGCTGAAGGTGTGCCGGAAGGGGGGGAGGTTTTTCATCGTCTTCGGGGCTTGGCCGAGCACCCTTTTGCACCAGCCTTCAAGATCGCTCCTCTTCTCCACCTCGGGCAGACTCCAAAGCCCACCCCAAATCCCCGAAGGGGGTCTTTTTTCGAGCAAAATACTTCCCTCACTGCTTGTTACTACCGGGAAGAGGACGCTCTTTTCCGGGAGTTGCCGTCTTGGTCGAACTTCCGGGTAACGATCTACCTCTCCCAATCGGAGCGCGGCGCAATTCTTTTCTACCGGGCAGGTGGCGCATCCGGGTCGGCTTCGGGTGCAAACTGTCGCGCCGAGGTCCATAATCGCCTGTGTATAATCGGTCACTCGCATCGTAGACGTATGCTTCTCTGCCAATTCCCAGAGCTCTCTTTCCACAGGCAGCTTGTCCGGCCAGCCATCGACGGCGTGGTAACGGCAAAGGACCCGCTTCACATTTCCGTCCAGTATGGGGTGGCGTTGCCCCAGTGAAAGGGCGAGGATCGCCCCCGCCGTTGAAGGGCCGATGCCGGGGAGGGCTTTCACCCTTTCCAATGTTTCCGGGAAGAGACTGCAATGGTTCTCCTGGATTATTTGCGCCGTCTTGTGGAGGTTCCGGGCGCGGGCATAGTAGCCGAGTCCGCTCCAGAGGGCGAGAACGTCATCGACAGGCGCGTCCGCAAGGGCGATGAGATCGGGAAAGCGGGTCATGAAACGCTCGAAGTAAGGGATGACCGTCTTTACGCCCGTTTGCTGGAGCATGATCTCGGAGGTCCAGACCCGGTAGAGAGTGCGGTCGGTCTGCCAGGGGAGATCGGTTCTTCCCTCCCGGTCATACCAGTTTAAGAGATGCTTGGCGAATAGCTCGGTGGAAGACATGGGGAATCGGCGTTCTAAATAGTTATCGCGTCTTTAGTCGCTATCAGGGTGGAGATGATGGTGGGCATGTCGCTGATCCATTCCGGCTCCACTTCCTCGGACAGATCGTAGTAGTTCACACACGTACCGCAAGCGATGATTTCCACACCCGCCTTTGCCAGCATTTCGATGGCATCTGCAATATGTGAATCGTGGGTAATAAGCTTGACGCCCGAATTATAGAAAACCATTTTCTCAGGCTTTTTTTCGGCGAGACAGAGTTTTCTCAGGAAAGAAGCCATCAGTGTGTAGCCGAGATCTTCCGGCCCTCTCCCCATGGTTTCGCCGCTGATGATGATTGTTTTTGCCATTCTGTTAATTCCTCCTGTTCGCAATCTGGTCGCATAAGGCGAGGCAGAAGTAATTTAGCACAGTGCAATCAAAATTAAAAGACGGCGCTCGGAGCCTGGATAAAATTGTGATTTAAAATAGACTCAAGAGGAGGGGCTTAAATCCCCCCTCTTAGAGTAAGAGGGGGTTAAGGGGCGTTAGATAAAAACGGGTTAGTACTCTCTCTAAATTTGTAATCCATGCTTACCAGCATAAAGTATGAACCAATAGTGATGCTCCCCGCCTATCCCGCTAAAGCGGGACGAGGCATCCGAGTAAGGCAGGACACAATTGTTATAGCTTGCATTCTTCCCCGCTTACAAAGCGGGGAAGAATGCAAGCACCTCGTCAGGCCA
>CBDVDA010000009.1:0-41458 GCA_965372635.1 uncultured bacterium
TAGTATTCAGTTTCTGGATAATATCAAACCAGCAACCTAAATTACAATTTTTTCGCGACCTTTCGATTGAACCGCACTAGTAATCCCCCAAAATACTTACGGATAACACCACAGACATAGCGTTATCCATAAAATATGGATACCCAAATTCTGGGGACACAATACCTAATTCACCCCTCCACCACCTTGATCTCTTCCTTCGTCAACCCATAAAGCTCATAAACCAGCCTGTCGATCTGGCTGTCGGTGATCTTGATCTGGCGTTCGATGAGTTCCTTGTCCTGGGCGATTTTGGCGGATTGGAGTTTTTGTTCAGGTCGAGCATCTGCTCCATCAGCGCCACCATTTGGTCGTGCTTTTCCTTTTCGGTGGGGTTGTTGAAGTCACGGAACCGCTCCACCAGATCTGCTATTCTTTTCTTCGCCTCTTCCATGGGAGGAAACTATATCACAAGGGGCGCAAGGAAAAAACCGTAATCATGCGACATATATTGCTCTTTTTACGTCAAAAGCGACATATATTGCTCTCCCATTCATTTTGTCGGAGAACAGAGTTTAGAAGTACTCCTGTCAATGGCCGACTCATGGTAGCCTTTACCCCAGGAACCAATAAAACATGGACTTATACTCACGTTTGCTGTAATATTGTGCCCTTCGTTTTTAAGGGCAATCAAAGGTTTATCGCCTGCCACAAGAAGAGTTTTCCCCCGCCGGAATAATGGCTGGACCAATTCAACAAATAAAAAGTAATCATTAAAAAAGGAGATCAACAAAATGGCAATAGAAACACTCGACGAAGCGAGAGAGGCCGTCAACGGCTGGCTCAAAGAAAACGGTCACAATGTGAACGGGATAAAGGATGATGCTTCGAATTTTCATTTTGAAATCGACTACCCTCTCGGCTCGATGAAACGCCAGAGAATCCTACAGCCGAAAGAGTATCCCGGCCTCATGGTTCTCTTGAACGGCGTATCCATCGCGGATGAGCACAAGGAAAGCATTAAAAAGTTATCGGAAGATGAAAGAGAAGCCTTCTACGGGGAGATCAAGAAAGACCTCCTTTTCGTGGACAACAGCTTCGAAATGGACATCGATGACGAAGGGGTCGCGAATCAGGTCCAGTTTTCTTACGAGTTTTATTTTGACGCACTCACCAAGACCCAGATGTTCAAGGGGCTACTCCTGAACCACAGAACCCTGCTCTACATCGTCACCAAGTTTAACGACAGGTTCGGCGTTCCTGCCATGCCTGAGGGCGATACACCGATACAATAAGAATCCGCGTTTCAACTAATAAAAAAAGGATGGCCACGTGGCCATCCTTTTTTTATGCAGTAAAGAGCATTACCCTTTTTCACCTCCCCTCGGTCCCCTCCTTGCAAACAGGTTCCTCCCCTTGCCAAGGGGAGGTTAGGAGGGGTCTCTGGGGATGCAATTATGTTGCGTCCACCCCGCCCTGAGGAGGAAGATTTCTATCGCTAATTAAAACAAAAAAGGGATGACCAAATGGCCATCCCTTTTATTATTGATACTATTTTCTTCACCGCACCTCTGCGGGAATCCTACTCATCGTTGCAATGGCAACCCCAGTCGTCGTTAATATACCCATCCTTGATGAAATCCCGTTCAGCATCGAGCATCCCGCGATTTGCCAGGAAGGGAGAAACGATCTTCTCTTTCCTGTCACCCACCTCGGCAGGCACGTGAGTGGCGTCCATTTTCTGCATCCTGTCGAGGAGCACCTTTTTATCCTCATCGGTCAAGTCATCATTCACCATGGCGAAAAATTCATCGTCTTCCTTACGGATATGGTTCCTGAGATTAATGATTACGGAATTGATGATGCCGTCGAGTATCTCATCTTCCTGAAGGCCGCAACGGAAGGAATGAAGAAGAGAGATGAATTCCTTGTGGTCCTCCTGCACGATCTGCATATAGACATTCGATACGGGCATCCTCTCTTCCAGCAGAGGAAAGAGCGCGCCTTCCTCTTTTTTGATGGAGTGAAGCATGATTTCGTTTTCGAGATCCGCCGTAGAAATCCAAAGATCTTCGAGCTGCCTTTTCTTCACCTGCGATTCCACAAGATCGAGTTTCGCTATCACTACCTTATGTTCCGTCATCAGGATATCGATGGGATCGGTGGTAGAAAGGACCTTTTCTTCCTCGGCGCTGTCCTCGACGAGGCTCTCTTCTTCCACAGAAATAACCTTGAATGGTTGAGAAAATCCCATGCGGCAGGCGTCTCTCGGACTTTTGAACAGCCCCTCTTCATCGTAGAAGTCGGAAAGTTCGTTAAATTTATCCTCTTCCAGCGTGAGAGCGCCCTTCTTGCAGAAAACCTGGCACGAGCCATGCTGGCAGCGGTATTTGATTTTTAAAATCTTTTCTGACATGTTTTAACCTCTTTTTTCACGTTTTGAGAGTCATTTTAGCACAAAACAGGGCCTAATTTACAGGAAAATAAGTTTCACCCGGCAAGTGCCGGGAAACCTTATCGAATGCAGGAGGTGGATTATTTAAACAAGATAGTAGATGACGAGATCGACGAGGAGGAAGAGCGTAACCCAGATGACCGTCGATCCGATAGGCCAGTGTTTGATGATATCGCCGGGATAGATCTCTTTTTCCCTCCGGATGCGGGCGGTAATCCTGTGAACGTCGTTGTTGTTTCCGATAAGGATGAGGAAATGGTCGAACCACATTTTGAAAACGCCCATGGGGTTCTTTCCGAACCAGGCGAGTTTGGACGGGATAATGCGGAAGAAGAGACAGGCCATTAATTCGAATGTCCTGATAATAACGTTATTACCAAACCAGCGAAGTACGACTGCGCCTCTCCTGTAGAACCAGTCGGCATCGAGATTAATCATCCTCTTTTCTGACGGATATATACCCGAGAGCATGAGCAATGCAAAGGCGAGTGCCGAGAATGCCAGCAGTTGAAGCTGCGCCACAACATGAGCCGTTGTATAGGGATTGTAATCCATCTCGTAGGGAAGGATAGCATACAGATAGCCTGGGAATATCCCTATGAGAAGGCAAAGCGCTGCTGCCGTCCCCATAGCAAAAAGCATATTGAAAGGCGCTTCCTTCGGCCTCAGACCTGAATCATGACCGAAGAAGGCAAAATAGGGTATCTTTATTCCTGCGTGATGAAAAACACCTGCCGAGGCGAAAAGCAGTATGAGCCAGACATAGGTGTAATTCTCATGGGCCGTAGCGGCCATTACAACCGTCTTGCTTGTAAATCCGCTAAAGAGGGGAAAGGCTGAAATAGAAGCGGCGCCGACAATGCAGAATAGTGCAGTAAGGGGCATTGTGCGGTGAAGTCCTCCCATATCGGTTGCATTCCTTTTACCCGTACGATATAGAACGGCTCCCATGGACATGAATAGAAGGCCTTTATATAGTACGTGATTAAAAACAAGCGCCGCTGTACCGTTTATGGCCAGCTCCGTACCAAGCCCTATGCCAACAACCATAAAACCTACCTGGTTGATAAGACTGTAGGACAAGACCCTCCTCATATCATTTTCAATAACTGCATAGAATATGGGGAACCCGGCCATGCCGGCCCCTATCCAGATTAGCAATTCAGTGCCGGGAAAGGCCCTGGCGAGGACATATACGGCGGTTTTTGTGGTAAATGCGCTCAAGAATACGGCAGCGCCTGCACCTGCCTCCGGATATGTATCGGGAAGCCACGAGTGAAGAAAGGGCCACGCACAGTTGACGCCGAAACCGATAAATATAAGCCATGAAGCGAGTCCGTTAAGACCGATAAATGTAAACTCCGGCGATCCTCCCTGAGCAAGGTGGATAAGTATTCCAAAAAGGAGAAAGAGTCCGCCAAGCAAGTGAAAGAACATATACCTGAAACCCGCCTTTATCGCACCCTCAGTACCATTGGTCCATACGAGGAAGGTGGCTGCAACGGTCATCATCTCCCAGAAGAAAAAGAGTGTAACCAGGTCTCCGGCAAATATTGCACCGAGCGCACTTCCGGCATATATAAGGCCGAAAAGCATGGGAGCCTTTTCCTTGAAAGAAAGAGAATATATGAAACCTATCCATGCGATGATATGGAATATATAACCCCATACGAGGCTCAGCTTGTCTATCTTGACAAGGGTAAGGTTCAGATCGAGGAAGGTATAGCTCCACCCTGTACCTTCGGGTATGTATAAAAGATTGATAAATCCCAATATTGGGATGGCAATAAGTATGACATTGCGCAATATGCCTCGCACAAAGAAGAGGGGCACTGCGGCCAGATAGAATATCAGGAAAGGAGGCAGCGTATTAGTCATAATAATCCTCTTTCCGCTCCACAATGACCCTCAGGACAAACTTGGCAACAATAACCAGTATTACGCATGCGACAAATCCGTAAGCCGCATGAAAGGCAGGCCACTCTTCCCAATGGTAATCGCCATGCTTGTGAATAAACAGATCGAGAGACAGAACAATGGCGCAGACAATAAAAAAGCCTATCCTGAAGCTCCTCACATTTTTAGGATTGTCGAAATATTTAATTTCTTTCACTTAAAGACTCCCCTTTTTTGCCTTGACCATCAAACCTCAATCAACCAAAGTAAAATATTACAGCAAGGTAAATGATTCCTAAGATAAAAACAGCAAAGAAAATCGGCAAATAGCCAGGAATGGCCTTATGCTTAAGCTCCATTATTTCTTTTTCATCATTCTCCATGATTCCCTCACATAAGTCCTTCCACCGTTATCTTTGCCAGATCGTAAAATATAGATGGAAAAAAGAATAAAATACAGACTCCCAATGCAGTCAGCAGCAGTGGTATAGTCATTAACATCGGCGCCTCACCGTGGTCGCCATGTTCCCCATGCTCGTGAGCATCGGGCTCCTTGAAAAAGGCGGAATAGACTATCGGGAGGAAATAGGAGGCGTTCAGCAGCGTGCTCGTCGCCAAAACAGCCAGTACAGGTATGAAATCGGCCTCAAAGGAACCCGTTACCAGATACCACTTGGTGATAAATCCAGCAAATGGAGGCACTCCGATCATGGAAAAAGCGGCAATCGTAAAGGCGCCCATAGTAAGAGGCATCTTCCTCCCTATTCCATTAAGTTCACTTACCTTTGTCTTATGAGTCGCCACATAAATGGCGCCGGCAGTAAAGAAGAGGGTTATTTTTCCGAATGCATGAAGGACTATATGCAGTATGCTTCCCATAATACCGGCAGGTGAAAGAAGTGCTACACCGAGAACGACGTAGGAAAGCTGACTGATAGTTGAATAAGCGAGTCTTGCCTTCAGGTTGTCTTGCTTGAGTGCATTAATTGATGCGAGAATGATAGTTGTTGACGCCAACACAACAAGCACCATTGAAATCCCAAGTTCCGAGAGAAGCTTGATACCGAAAACATGAATAACCACTTTTATTATGACGAAGACGCCCGTCTTGACGACGGCTACGGCATGAAGCAGCGCACTGACAGGGGTTGGAGCTACCATGGCTGAAGGGAGCCATGAGTGGAAGGGCATAATGGCCGCCTTTGCAATGCCCGCAATGTAGAGCAGGAAGGTAACGCTGAGAAGCGTGGAACTAACGCCGTTTACAAGGGCGCCGCTGAGAAGCCCCTGGTTCGAATAATCGAGGGTGCCCGCCATGTAATAGGTGCTCACGATGGCAGTGAGGAAAAAGGCGACCGACGTACCCATCAAATAAGTCAGATATTTTCTCGCCCCTCCGAGCGCCTCGGGCGTCTCCTTATGCCCGACAAGCGGATAGGTTGCAAAGGTAATTACCTCGTAAAAAACGAAGGTGGTTATCATATTGCCCGAAAAGGCGACCCCCATTGTGGCCGATAAGGTGAGCGCAAAGCAGGCATAAAACCGGGTCTGCTTCTTCTCCTTTGCCGAACGCATATACCCGATGGCGTAAAAGGAGGTGATGATCCAGAGGAAGGAGGCTAAAAGCGCGAAAAAGATGCCGAGAGAATCGACCTTGAATCTGATGTCAAGCCCCGGCAGGAGGGTAAACAGGTGGTATTCAAGCACCTTCCCATCGAGAATGGCAGGCGCCATGGAAGCGACGAGGGAGAACATAACCACGGAAGCGATTATGGTGCAGGCTTCCCTCACATTGGGACTCTTGCCTGTGAGATAGATGAGGACAACGGCCACGAGAGGCGTCGCCATTACATAGAGAGGCATCATCGAATTGACTGCTTCCATTTATGCGCCTCCAAGCAGCATGGCTGCCGCTTTTTCGGTTATCGCTGCGGGGATAGACGCCGCCACGCCGAAGAAGAGGCAAAGCCCTGCAAGAATGAGAGTGGGAATAAGCATTAGCGCCGGAGCCTCACAGGGAGCGTACCCTGCAACCTGGAGTTTTTTGACAGGACTGCTCTCTTCCCCGAAGTATATTTTTTCCACGATGCGCCAGAAGTAGACGGTGGTAAGAAGCGAACTGACAAGGATAACCGCCACATAGAGCCAGAGGCCAGATTTCAGCGCACCGAGGACAAGGTACCACTTGCTCGTAAAGCCGACGGTAAGCGGTACGCCGATCATGGAAAGAGCACCTATTGTAAAGGCTCCCATGGTGAAGGGCATCTTCCTGCCGAGGCCGCTCAGGTCCGAGATATTTTCCGTACCGAGTTTATAAACGACAATGCCGACGACGAGGAAGAGCGAGCCTTTCATCAAGGCATGATTTAATATGTGAAGTAAACTTCCCGACATGCTTATTTCATTGGCGATAGCAGCGCCGAGTATTATATAACCGATCTGTCCCACGCTGGAATAAGCGAGCATCCGCTTGATGTTGGTCTGGCTCATGGCGAGTATGGAACCTGCCAGGATCGCCACCGCCGAAACGGCAAGAAGAATCTCCCCCATCGGTATCTTCATCACGTCTATGTCGATGGAGAAGACGTCGAATAGGAACCGGATCAACACGTAGGCGAAGACCTTCGTCGATGTAGCCGCCATCACTCCCGATACGGCGGAAGGGGATTTGGAATAGGCGTTCGGGAGCCAGACATGAAGCGGAAAGAGCGCCATCTTGAGACTTAAGCCGACCGTGAAAAAGGCGAAAGCGGCGCGAACGGTGGTTGAGTCATAAAGGGCGGGAAGCCTGTCTCTCAGATCGGCCATATTGAGCGTTCCCGTCACCATGTAGAGGTATCCGATCCCGATGAGGATGAATGACGCGCCGATGGAACCGAGGATGAGATAGTTGTAACTTGCAAGCAGAGCCCCGCGCTTTCTGCCGGAGGCGATGAGGGCATAGCCTGCAAGGGATGTAATCTCTATAAAAACGTAGATATTGAAGATGTCGCCCGTTATGACGATCCCCATCATCCCCACGATGAAGAGGATGAATATTGCGTAGAACTGCACCCTCTTGCAATCGTCTATCTCATCTTCCACGCTATTCTTGGCGTATATAGCCCCCATAAAAGCGATAAATGCGATAATGACAAGGACGAAACCGTTCAGGTAATCCACCACGTAGACGATGCCGATAGGCGCTGCCCATCCCCCGAAGGCATAGGTGATTTCACCGACTGCCATCACCTCCTTGAGGAGGAGCAGGGAAATAACAAAGGCAGAAAAAGTAGCCGCCACAGAGACGTACCAGCCCGCCTCACGCCAGAAATGCCCTGCTATGGGCAGGATCAGCGCAAAGGTTAAAGGTATGACGATGAGGAGTGGCGGCAGGTGCTCAATCAATCTTCCATCTCCAGTATCTTGTCTTCTTCAATGGTGCCGTAGGCGGCGTATATCCTGATTACGAGAGCGAGGGCAACAGCCGTAGTCGCAACGCCGACAACGATGGCGGTCAGCATAAGACAGTGAGGAAGCGGGTTGTCGTAGGGTCCGCCCGCCTCCCAGATAATAGGGGCCGTCCCGCCAGTCATCTTGGAAACGGAAATATAAAAGAGGAGGATGGCCGCTTGAAAAATGTTCATGCCGATGATCTTCTTGATCAGGTTTTCCTTGGCGATCATGCCGTAAAAACCGACCATCATGAGTGTGATGTAGATCCAGTAGTTATATTTCCCGGCTATTAGTTCAATCATCGCTTGTATCTGCCGTTTCAAAAAATATGGCAATCAGGGAGACCGCCACCGTGATACCTATGCCGACTTCTATGCCGTAAATACCGAGGTGAACAGCGAGGTGTTCATCGCCCAAGGGGAGATGAGAATATTCGAGGTATGCGCCGCCGAAGATCATGCAGAGAAACCCAATCACTAAGAAAACAAGAGCGCCGGAAGGTGCAAGGAGCGTTGCAGCCTTGTCGGACATCCGCTTCCTGCCCTCTTTCATTCCGAAGACAATCACCAGGAGAATGATGCTGGCGGCGAGGATGACCCCCCCCTGGAAGCCGCCCCCAGGGCCGAGATCGCCGTGTGCAATGACATAAAACCCGAAAATCTGTATGAAAGGAACCATGAACCGGCAGATCGTCCGTATCGTTACCTGTTCACCCATTCCCTTTGCCTCCCCTCTCCTTCTTTCTCCTCAGGATGAGGATGACGCTGAGAAGAGCCGTCAATACGACCGTCGTCTCTCCGAGCGTGTCAAAACCCCTGTAACTGGCAAGTACGGACGTTACAATATTCTTGGAAACCGTGTCATGCTCGCCATGCTCCAGCATATAGGGCGCCACATGATTGTGTGCAGGCGCTTTCGGATCGCCGAAGTCCGGCATATCCATCGTTCCGTAGATAAGGAGCGCTCCTGTAACGATTACGATGAGAAGCGATATTACGTTATGTTTTTTTGCCACCCTGCTCGCCTCTGACCTCAGGTTGTTATCGAGGGTGACGTCCGTCATCTCCGCTTCTCCCCGCTTCGTCCTGCTTAACGCCGCCAAAATCAGGACGGTGGTAATCCCCGCCCCTACCGTCGCCTCGGTAAAGGCGACGTCTACAGCGTTCAGCCTGGTCCAGACCAGTGCCATAATCAGGCTGAAAGCCCCCATAATGAGGGTGGCGCTGAGGAGGTCCATCATCTCTATGGCAACGACAGCGCAAACGACGAGGAAAAAAAGAAGCAGTATGTCGATTATCATTCTTTCTCCTCCCTTGATGGATAGTCTTCGCTCTTGCCGTCCTTTGTCCAGGGTTTTACTCCCATTATATAAGCGGCGTTCGCCAGGGCGTGCGTGGCTGTGGGGTTAACGAAAAAGATGAAGAGAATAATGATGAGCATCTTCACACTCACCAGTGAAAACCCCTCGAAGATGATGAGACCGATGAAGACCATCGCCTGACCCATGGTGTCGCACTTTCCGGCAGGGTGAATCCTTGAGTAAAAATCGGGAAACCTGACGACGCCTACGGACGCAACAATCATAAAGAAACAGCCTGTGAATATAAAGAACCCGGAGATTATGCTTACAATATCCATCAGTCGAGCCTCCCCGTCTCGCGGTATTTAAGAAAGGCGATGGTGGCGATAAAGTTGATGAGGGCATAAACGAGAGCGATGTCCATAAAATGGGGCCGCTCGTAGATATACCCGATGAGGGCAAGGAGCACGACCGTTTTGGTGCCGATCACGTTGACGGCGAGAACGCGGTCGCAGACGCGCGGCCCATCGATCGCCCTGTAAAGAACGAGTATCATGGCAAGGATGATTATGATGGCGGCGACACTGAACATCAGGCGTCCTCTATCCTCTGCACCCTTTTTTGCATCTCTCCTGCAAGAAGGTCGTCGGCAAACTCTTTAGAGAGGGCATGGACCACATACTCCCCCTTTTTATTTGCGGAGAGTGTGACCGTACCGGGCGTTAAGGTGATTGAATTGGAGAGCGTTGTAATCCCGATGTTGGTTTTCAGATCGGTCTTGAATTTGATCACGCAGGGATCTATCGGCATGCTCGGGCTGAGGGTACGGCGCGCCACGTCGATGTTCGCCATGACGATCTCCTTCAAGAGCCAGGGGAGATAGAGCATCGTACGGACCGTCTTCCTGATGAAGGCTCCGGGATCGACCCCTTTTTCGAAGAGGAGATCATTCGAGATGGCTGCAACGAGGGCGCATGAAACAACAGCCGACGTGAGAATAACGACGGTAAATTCACCCGAAAGGAGCAACCAGAAACCGAGAAGAATAATAAATGTAAAAATGAAACCCATGTCTGCTCTGTTAACGCTCCTTAATAAGCTTGAAATAAAGAGGCCACATTTTTACCATAACCGGGGCAGAAAAATCAACAGGGGATTGATTCTTTTTTTGAATACCGTTGATTGCTCTGCATCAAATAGGGAAGAAAAAGAGCGGCAAGAAAAAAAAGCCCCGCTCCTTAAGAGCGGGGCACCTGAAGGAAAGAGGGAATTGTCCCTCTTCAAATAATCAAAAAACTGTCCCGCTCATTAATGAGCGGGACAGCCAGTTTAAGGGTTATTATTCTCCTTCTGCTTTTGCTTCTTCAGCAAGCTTCTTGTCTACGGAAGACATATGGTACTCCTCCGCGAAACCACCTTCCGGCTCTGTCAGGAAGATAGCGCAGAAGAGGACGCTGACAAAAGCGCCGGCGCCGATGATGAAGAAGAAGGTGCTGTCATTAACCATGGTCAGCATGGTGAGGTAGAAAACAGCGCCAACGTTACCGTAGGCCCCGGCCATACCCATGATCTGGCCTGAGAGACGCCTCTTGATGTTCGGGATAACGGCGAAGGTAGCACCCTCGGCGCCCTGCACGAACATGGAGCACATGATGGTAACTGCAACGGCCAGAGCGATCGGCCAGCTTGAGGTAATGAGACCCATGGAACTGAAGCCGATGGCGATACCGAGCATGTAGATGCACATGACGAGCTTACGGCTGCTGAACGAGTCGGAGAGAATACCGCCGAGCGGCCTCGCAACGAGGTTAACGAAGGCGAAGGATGAGGCAATGATACCCGCCGCCGTCGGCGTGAGGGTAAATGTTTGCTCAAAGAAACGCGGCAGCATGGAGACGACGGCAAGTTCTGCACCGAAGTTACAGAAGTAGGTCGTATTCAAAGCCATAACCTGGTTCCAGTTATACTTGTCGTCCTCCGGTACGCCCGCCTTGAGTATGGGGACGTTGATCAGGAATATCTGGAGTATCTGGTAGGAGACGGCAAGCCAGATAACAATATGCGCACCATAGATGTAGGTCATAGGAACGATACCGAGTTTCCCGATCTTCCAGGCGAGGAGCGAAAGGATACCGGATAGAGGAATTGTAAATGCGATGTACTTTGCCATATCCACATAGGTGCTCACTTCCATGGCGGAAACCTTCTTCGGCCTGGCGTGCTTCGTTCCCACAGGTCCGTCGGTAATAGCGAACCAGTAGAAGATGCCGTAGAAGAACATGATCGCCCCTGTTGTGGCAATGGCGTAACGCCATCCGTTGTCGCCGCCGTATACGTTAAAGGCGATGGTGGGGATGGTCAGGGCCGCAGCGGCGGAACCGAAGTTACCCCATCCGGCGTAGAAACCCTCGGCAAAACCGATGTCCTTCGGCTTGAACCAGAGCGACGTCATATGGATACCGACAACGAAACCGGCGCCGACCACACTCATACAGAGCCTGGCGATGAGGAACTGAACGGTAGAGTTCGCGAATGCGAAGGCGAAGGTGGGTAAAGCACAGGCCACCATGATAATTGAGAAACACCTTCTTGGGCCATATTTGTCGAGCATCATGCCGACAATAACACGACCGGGGATTGTAAGGGCAACGTTACTAATGGCGAAGGTCTTCAAATGCTGCTTCGTAAGGAAGTCCATCTGAGCCAGCATTGTCGTTGCCAAAGGCGCCATGTTGAACCAGACATAGAAGGTAATGAAGAACGCTATCCATGTAAGGTGCATCGCCCTGATCTCCGGTCTTTCGTAATGAAAGAGATCACCGATTTTCATTTATTATTTCCTCCTTTTGTTTTTCTTTTTAAAATTTCTATCAGGGGTGCAGGATCAAGAGATCGCACCCTGAGTTTTTAACGAGATACTCGCTTATGCTGTGGTGAAAGCCTCCATCTCCGTGCCTGCCCACAACGACGAGATCGGGATTCTTCTTCTCGATCGCCTCGGAGATCATCTTCCTCGAATCACCTACGGCCAGCATAGCGTCCACTTCGAGTCCTTGCTCGGTAACCCAGCTGGCGCCACTCTTCAGTGCATCGTGGCAGTCATGCTGATCATCTTCCGAAAGCCACTCATTATTGCTGCTCGCATCCTGTCCACCTTCGGAAACGGTGACGAGAACCATTTCCGGGCTCTTCGCCTTGTAATTATCGACTACCGTCTCAAGGGCATTTTTGGCTGCATCTGAACCGTCGTAACAAACCATAATTTTCATCTTTTCCTCACCTCCTTAATATAATTTTATTTAAAGTTTATTTACCTTAATGTCATTTTGCACAGGATAGCGCTTTCTCTGCAAGAAATCTATTCGCCGAAAGGTATATTTTCAGGAATATTAAGGACTAGAGAAGAGGGCAAAAGGACTAGCCCCCAAGAAGAAAGCTAGTTCGAAAGGACTAGTTCTTTAGGACTAGTGGTAGAGGTTTTCTAGGGTTCCGTGGGCGCGGAGGGAGGAACGAGACCCTGTTCGATGGCGTAGACGGCCGCACGGACCCTGCTGTTCAGGTTCAATTTCTTGAGGATGTTCTGGACATGGATCTTGACGGTGCTTTCGGCAATGAAGAGATTGCCTGCAATCTCCTTGTTGCTCTCCCCCTGGCTGATATGAAGGAGTATCTCCTTCTCGCGTTTGCTTAGCTGGTCCTTGGTTGTCGCCTCCGGCTTGATGTCCCGTTCGGTAGACATGGCCCGAAACTCGGTAAATATCTTGTCTGTCAGCGCCCCGGAAACGGTCGCCTCGCCGCGGGCAACCTGCCGCACCGAACTGACGAGGCGTTCCGACTCGACATTTTTAAGGAGATAGCCCATGGCGCCCGCCCTGACGGCGTTGAAGAGATCCTCGTCGTCCTCGGAGACGGTAAGAATAAGCACCTTCGCATCCGGCTTTTTAGCGAGTATCTTCTTAAGCGCCTCGAGACCGGTCATGTCGGGCATATTGAGGTCCATGAGGATTACGTCGGAGTCAATTTCGAGCGCCTTTTCCACCCCTTCCGCTCCGCTCCCAGCCTCGCCAACAATCTCGAAAGACTCCTGCCTGGCGAGTAACGCCTTCATCCCCTCCCTGAAGAGGGTGTGATCATCTACCAGTAAAACACGTATCTTATCCATAGTCTCCCTCGCAAATTCATTAACTCAGGTCATGGTCAGCCTGACGCTGGTTCCCCCATCGCTGCTGCTCTCGATGGAAAGGTCCGCACCGAGACGGACGGCCCGTTCGCGCATAATGTCGATCCCCACATGGGAGGCGTCGTCCCTGCTTTTCACTTCAGCCATATCGAATCCGCAGCCATTATCCTCTATAATAACGCCGAAATTACCGTTACTTTTGATGGAAACCTTGACGCTCGTAGCGGCGGCATATTTCCGTGCATTGGCGAGGGCCTCCTGCACGATATGAAGCACATGCACTTCCGCGTCGGGTGAAAGAACGGGGAGACTCTCGTCGGCGTCTAAGGCGGTCTTCACCCCTGTCTCTGCCCTGAACCGGGAAAGGAATTTTCGTATAGTCGCCTCCAGGCTTTCCGATTCTATTTTCGTCCTGAAATGTAAAAGCAGTTCCCTAACCACCCTGTTCGACTCTTCGATCCCTTTCCTGATCTGGTCGAGGTCCGTCCGGGCCTGGTCCTTATCGTCCGAGGCGAGTGATTCTTCGAGAAGCTTCCCCTGTATTTTGAGGTAAGCGAGCGACTGGGCGATGCTGTCGTGAAGCTCATTGGCCAGCATGTTTCGCTCCTCCATGATGGCGAGCTTTCTCGTCTTGGTATTCAGTTCGTAATACTCTATGGCTGCCGCAAGGTGGTTATTGAGACTCTCGATGAGCCTACTTTCCTGTTCCGTGAAGGGTTCTGCCTCGGACTGGAACAGGGTAATAATCCCGAGTTTCCTGTCTTTATAGGTGATAGGAATTTCGATTGCCGCGTTGAAGTCACACTCCCTGCATTCCTTCAACGTAATGTCGTCCGTTTTCAGGGTCGTGTTCCAGCTGTTTGAAGCCTCCTGCCTGGAAATAACACCGCAAAGACATTCTCCCGAATAGATGTTAGCCTTGAAAACATCGCTGAGCCCGACGGTGGCGGCAAGCCTGAGCGAGCCGTCCTCTTCACAAAGCCGTATCGCCCCTCCAGAGATATTGAAACTCTCCGCCATTTTCTTCAGGAAGGTGGTCAGGATATCATCGATGGGTAGCGATTTTTTCAGCGACGCCACCATTTCGTAGAGTATGGAGAGTTCCTTGTTCCGCTCTTCCAGGGCGGATGTCTTCTCTTCCACCTTCTTTTCCAGGTTCCAGTACGATTCTTCCAGCTTGTCGGCCATGTAATTAAAGCCGCTCGCCAGTTCCCCCATTTCATCGTTGGTAACCACCGCCACCCGCTTGAAAAAGGTCCCGCTCGTGATCGCCCTTATCCCCTCCATGAGGGCGTCGACAGACTTTTTTGTATGGAGGAAGATGTGGTCGAGCGCAACGAGGGTGATCAGGATGGTGATCAATAGAAAGACGTACTGCAATGCCGTAAAAACACGCACCTTCCTGTCGAATGAATCCTCAAGGTATGAGACGAACCGGTCGACATTGTTAACAAAGAGCGGCAACTCCTCATTGAGTAGCTGGAGATTCCAACTCGCATTCTCCCTGGTTCTCACATCGACCACCCGGGCGATCATCGGCTTTATACTCCGGTACCAGTCACTATCGACCTTTTCTATCTGCGACTTCAGCATCGGCTCGTAGAAGCCCGGGATACTGACTAAATATTCCGTAGAGGGCATCCAGCCCATCAGCTTCCCGATTAGAGCAGGCTCATTATACTGATTCTCCCCCTTCGGATACTCACCTTCCCTCAGGTATTTAAGGATTTCTTCGAAACGGGCAACCTCCCGCTCGATCTCATTTCTCAGAACCACCTGCCTTTCACCGTCCACCTTCAGCCACTGGGTCAGGAGAAAAGAGAGTTTAAAGCTTCTCATCCTCTCGCTTCCGGCGAAGTTTATCGCCTTGGCGTCACCCTTAAGATGCCCGGCCGAATAAATGCCGACGCTGATCATGAGCAGCTTAATCATGAGCAGGATAAGCAGTATCGTGCCAATTTTGAAGATCAGTCCTCTGCCGAGGCGGCGTTCCATAGAAAAAGTCTCCTCTCCTGTCAGCTATCCGCTGTAAGGAGTTATTATTTTAACATTTTTCAAATTCATGTCCAAAGCAAATCTGGCATAGGAAGGTAAAGCCGGAGATGCGGGAAGGTCGGCAGGAGCGGAAAGTAAGGTAGGATGGGTGGAACGAAGTGCAACCCATCAGTTATTGGTTTGATGGATTTCGTTTTACTTCACCCATTCTACATGACTGACTCCGTTACTTTCAGGTTGAGCGCTTTATTCAGAAAAAGGGCGGCTTTGAAAGCCGCCCCTACGTTCAACAAACTTTCATTTTCACAAACCCGCAGACTGCCCCGTTCCGCTATCGCGGTGCGGGGCGCCCTGCTCCAAGGTACAAATCCCAAATTCCAAAAAAGACTACCGGGTGCAGCGAAAGCCGATGTCGCTGCGCGAGAACGACGGCCCGACGTACGCGTCCAGGGCAAAGACCCCGGCGCGCGGGCCGTCGCGCCAGTGGCCGCCGCGAACCAGGGCCGCAGGCATGCCGTCTGCCTCAGGATATGCGTTATCAATACCAGTAATGTCATCTTCTCCGTAGGTTGCTGGAGAGACATCGACTCCATCAGTGCCCGTATTGTCTTGCATCCAGTCGGCAGTCCACTCCCAGACGTTGCCCACCATATCGTATGTTCCCCAGTTGGAAACACAACTGCTCCTTGAACCGGTGCCAGAGAGGGAACTTGAAACGGCACAATCTGTCGTAGTGTTGTCTGTGTATGTACCGGGATCAGGCGTACCGGCGGCGGCCATCTGCCACTCGGCGTTGGTAATGAGACGCTTGCCGGAGTTGGCGCAGGCCTGCTGGGCCTGGAACCAGGTGATGTATCTTGCCGGAGTTACGTCTGCAATGCTACGGGCATAGATCGGATTAGCGGCGCTGCTGCTGCAATCGTTGCCGTTATCGTTACAGAGGTAATCATCGGATGATGCGCCGTATTGCGTGCCTGTCCCATCCATGGTGTAGCTGTCCCAAACAGACGCCTCGTAAATATCGACGCAGACGGAACCGGCCTTCACCATATCGGAAGGGCAGTTATTTATTGCATCTTTCAGGGCCTGGAAGTTTGCGTTCACGTCTGCGGCCACGGCCGTTTCGCCAGAGACAAAGGTGTTCAGAGTGCCCACATTTGACGCAATGGCGATTACCCCGCCGAAAACAAGCCCGATGACGGCGAAATAGAGTGTGTGTATCAATACTTTCTTTTTCATTTTTTTCTCCTTTTTCATTTTTTTCATAACGCCCCCTGCCCCCTCTTAGCTTAAGAGGGGGGATTTTAGACCTCCCCCTTAATGTAAGGGGGATTGAGGGGGTTATGCCCTACCCCCACTTGTCTTCGTCCCACTTTAACTCGTCCCAACTGCTGCTGCCGGTCTGGCCCGGTGAACTTCCACTGCCGCCGCCGCAGCCCGCCATAGCAAGAAAAATGACAAAGACCAGCAACAGTGAAACCAGCAATATTCGTCTCTTCTTCATAAACAACCTCCTTTCCTGAGCTTGAAATGCACAAAAAAAAGCCCCGAACATCTCATTAGGAGACAGGCGAGGCATAAAAAGCAAAAAGTGGCAAAACCGATATTTCACGGCCTGCCCCTGAAAAGACTGATTTTATAGAATCTGTTACAACTGACTGACTGACTGACTACGCAAGATGGATACCACTGTAACAACCTCCGTGATCATCAACTATTTACATTTTCCAACTTCCTAACACATTCCAAGGTGGGTGTCAAGTTATAAACCCGCCCTATAAACCCGCCCCAGCCCACGCAGCAGAAGAGCATCATATTAAGCCGGCAATCATTAAACAAGTTGCATTTTAAAGCGGTAACTGTCTAACATTATTGGCTTTATGAGTTGCGTACGACATCTTAATAGTTGCCGGGTTAATAATAGAAAATAATAGAGAATTTAAAGAAGGGAGAAGGGAATGCTATCCCGGCAGGTGGTTGAAAATGACGGTCACCCAGGTCACCATGAGAAGCACTCCGAAATAGCCTCCGTAGCGCACTGCGAGCTTCTTCTTTACCAGCAAAAGTTTGCAAAGGTGCAGGCCAAGACCGCCGCCCCAAAGGAGAAGAGTGGTGGGTGTAGCGCCGTTGATAACAATGGACAGAGAGGCGACGACAATAAAAGCGGTGATGGTGAGGTATCCGTTCACCCTGTGCATTAAATTCTCTTCCTTCTGCTCCGACAGGCGGATCATCCTGAACCCGGCGATGAAGGTGGTGACAGCCAGTACAAACCCGGCGGATGCGGCGAATGTTACAATCATACCGGGGGAAAACCTCCTTTTGTCATTTCAGACCTTGTTTTCAACGGGAGCGGCCTTCCTTTTTTTCAAATAATAGATAAAGAGCTTTCTCTCCACCATATAGAGAAGCATGCTGAAATAGATAAGCAAAACGGGAAGGACATAGTGTATCCGCCCCCTAGTCACATTGTCTTTCAACTCATTGCCTTCAGAGCCACTCACTACGATGGCATAGGTGTTCCTGGTTGCACGATTATTGGCAACAAGATTGTTGTTGGAAAAGACAAGTGTAATTCCGTTCCATTCGTTGGAACTCGCCTTGTTCCCCGTCAGGACATTTCTATGGGATCGGTAAAGGACGATCCCCTTATTGGCATTCAAGCGGGCAATGTTTTTCTCTATCCGGTTTTCCTCGGAAGCGGTCAGGTATATGCCGTCCTGGTTCTCTCTCGCAATGTTGTTCAGCACCAAACTCTTGACCGTATTTTCGAGGAACAATCCTCTCCCATTTTTTTCAATAACATTCCCCGATACTTCAACAGCGCTCGCGCCGTCGATATGAATTCCGGCCCTGGACGAGCCCGTAACCATAAAACCGGAAATTTTACCGCCACTAACACCTGTTACCTTAATAACAGCTTTATCGGTTTCCTTCGCCTCGATTACAGTTTTTTCGTATCCGTGCCTCGAAGTCAGGAATAGAGCTTTATCCAGCAAGATATTCTCCCGGTAATGTCCCGCTTCGACAATAATATGATCACCCTTTTCCGCGCTGTCCACCGCTTCCTGTATAGTGCGAACATCGGCAGGAACGACGATCACCCGCGCCTCGACTGAATCGATCGTCAAAAAAAACAAAAGAATGGTCGGGGAAAAGAATAAAAGGTTCCTGAATAGAAGTAATTTCATTTCAAACTACAATTCCGGCAAACAAGATTAAACATATTGCAAAAGTGACAACTTTCCTATTTGAGGCTCTTGCAAAAGTACAAAAAGATTGTCATTCCCGCAGCCTTTAAGCGGGAACATGGTTTTTTTGTTATAGAAAACCATATCCCCGATTGAACATTTCGGGGATGACAAAGAGTTTTGCAAGAGGTTCATTTATATAAAC
The DNA here is from genome assembly GCA_965372635.1 of uncultured bacterium. Classification (GTDB taxonomy): domain Bacteria; phylum Desulfobacterota; class JADFVX01; order JADFVX01; family JADFVX01; genus CBDVDA01. The sequence goes on from CBDVDA010000009.1 coordinate 18,637, forward strand.
AAAGGCGGAAGCCTTTACCCATTATCACCCATCCTTTCGCTTAGTTCAACCCTGAAAAATTCTATCTCGGCAAGGAAGTCTCTCCCCTGAACTTCGGAGGCCATAATAAGCCTGATTCGCGTCTTGTCGATCATCCGGCGAAGAACGGGCTTCCTGAGCCCTTCGATACGCTCCTGGAGCCAAAGGTTGCCGTACCTGTAATGACAATCGCCCTCCTGACAACCCGCCAGGACAACGCCATCCATAATATCCCGGTCGAAGGCGAGCTTGATCATGGCAGGCTGGACCATTCCGATGCACGGCAGGAGAAGATAGCCCGTAGAGGGCATCTCGTCGAGAGCGCTGAGGCTCTTTTTTGACACCCCTTTGTCACACAAAAAAACGAAAAGGTGCGGGCCACTACCCTCCGAAGCAATCTGACCTGAAATTTTTTCGACCTCCCCGAAAACCTCCTCTTCAGTCCTGAAGGGGAGATTGATGGCGCCGTAGTCGCAAGAGCCGACGCATATGCCACAGGCAGCGCACCGCTTATCCTGCACGATAGCTTCGAGATCGTAGTTTCTGTTATCCGTCCGTGATCTTACATAGATCGCCTCGTAGGGGCAATCGAAAACGCACTGTTCACAGCCCGTACAGTTTTCAAAAACCACTTCAGCGGCGGCCTCTCTTCTCCCGGGGAAATACCAGGGGACAAAGAAGAGGAAAAGTGTGGCAGAGGTGAGCAGCAGCCAGACCGAAGTTACAGGCATCCACTTTACGAGCGGGATGAAAAAGAAATAAAACCAGTCGAAAGCCACATCCCCCGGAAGCCGTGAGAGGTTCGCAGGCAGTGTGCTCATGGCCGGTTTTATGATCGACAACATGAACAGGATGAGCAGGAGGGCAAAAACCATTTCTTTCGGTGGATTGATCCTCGCCTTCTTCATCCGCATCACATGAACGACGAGGAGCATAAAGAGAAAGACAGGGGCGATAAAATGAACGAAGAGAACGATGTAGAAGAAAAAGTCCGACGGCACCTGCGTGAAGGCGAGCGAAATCGGTTTGGTGATAACGGGAAGAGCATCGAGCATGAGCGCCGAAAACTGGGCAAGAAACTGACCCCTTTCGTCCCAAACCATGATGTAGCCGAACATCCCCGTGGCAACAACAAACCAGATACAGCCGACTCCTGTCACCCAGGCGAGCCAGCGCCAGAAACGGAAGCGGTCGGTGAAGAAAGTTTGCACGGCGTGAAGAACTATGGCGACCATGAGACCGTCTGAAGCATAGCGGTGGAAGCTCCTAATAACACCGCCGAAATACCATTGTTCAACGCTCAGATACCGGACTGATTCGTAAGCGCCTTTGGCGGAGATATTATAGAAAAAATAGAGGTAAAGCCCTGTGGCAAGCAGTACCCACACAAAAAAGACGCATATGGCGCCGAGCCAATAGGAGGGGTTGTAACGGGGCGTCAGCACCCGGTTTAGAAGATAGTCGATCCAGTCCCAGCATTTTTTCAGATAGCGCAAAATATCACCTGCCAGGCGTTCTCAAAAGTCGGCTAATTTCATGAGAATAAGGGAATGAAGGGTGTCAGATTTTTCGACCGAAAATCTTTGAGCAGATATTTTTTATATTATCCCAAAACGTGGCTGTAATAATAATGAACATAAGCAGGGCTGTCAGCCCCATACCGACCAGAAAAGAATAGTCGAGGACGTAGCCGCCCGTTTTCGGATCATAAGTATAGCACATGGCCTTTATCTGCTCCATCAGCGTGGGCGAACCTTCGACGGGTATATTCCCTGTCAGCAACTGCCGCAGGGGGACCTTGATATCTTCGGCCTTCACCTTAATCCCGTAAACCTGTTTGTAGATAACGCCTCGTGCGTTGACCATGCTTACGAGGCCGATGTGATCGTAGCCATCATCCTCGTTCTCTTCATAAAAAAAGCCGAAGTCTTTTGTCATTCGTTCCATCGTTTCTTGGTCGCCACCGGCAAAACGGATGATGTTGAAATCCATATCGTGATGTTCACCGTATGCACGGAGCATCTCCGGCGTATCGTTTTCATGGTCGAAGCCGATCACCAGCGAATTGAAGACATCGCCGAACTCCTTCCGTGCCTCCTCGACAGCCGGGTAGAGTGTGGAGACTATAGAGGAACAGATGGTAGGGCATGTGGTATAGATAAAGGTGACCAGCAGCGGCTTTCCCTGGTATTCGTTCAGCTTAAAACTCTTTCCGTCCTGATCGAGAAGGGTATAGTCGGAAACCTTCTTCCCCTCGGCCCACTTGGCGGCGATAATCGCCTTCCTCGACTTTTCCACATCGGAAACGGCAAAGACCTGTGATGACGACAGTATGATAAGGGCAAGCAAAAATAATGACTTTTTCAATTGGACCTCTTTTTTCTTCTGTTGTTTATTAGGATATCATAAGTAGGTGGAGTACAGAAATGACAAACTGCAATGCATTCTCACCTCTCTCAAAAAAAAAGCCCCGCCTGTTCGGCGGGGCTTTTTGCGGTCAATCACAGACTATTCATAATAAGCCCAGGGAAGCACGCCGAGGATCAGGATAAACAACAGATTCAGCACTGTTATCCATATGGGCCAGTTTATAAATGTCCACTCGCTATTCTTATTTTCAGCCATTGTCTCTCCTCCTGATCAAAATATCACTGTAAGTCCCAAAGTCCGCCCAGCCACTTCAGGTGTGCATACCAGATTATGACAAAAGTAACGAGAAATATTAATGCCAGTACAAAAACACCCGGTGCGTGAAATTCGCCGTCATTCTCAGCCATCATTAAACCTCCTTATCCGTTGTCACTAATTTTTCGCCATACATTATGGAGCCAAGGGCGATAACTATAAACATGGCCCCTCCAATTGCCGCCACTACGACACCGACACCGGTCAAGCTCATAAAGACGTCTACGATGGGATCAAACTTGTGACCACCAAAGGGGGCGCCAGAGAAGTTATAGTCCCAGTGACGGCGCGGCACACCGAAAGAACCTGCCGACATCATCGCCATGGAGATCATGAAAACTCCGACCGCATAGACGTAGGGCTGCAAAGTCGCAAAGATACCGCCAATCACTTTCCGCCTGAAAAACATGGGGATGAAATAGTAGGTTGCGCCCATGAAACAGATTGTCGTACCGGCCACGACGGTGCCGTGAAAGTGGCCCGTAATTGCGATGGTGTTATGCCTGATGATGTTGAACTGCTCCGTTCCGAAGGTAACCCCAGTGATGCCGCCGAGAAAGCCGAAGAGCATGATGGAGATGAAGGTGGAAGAGAAGACGGGATTGCCCCAGGGCGCCTTCTTCAACCATTCGAAAAGGCCGTTGTTGTAGCCCTGCTTCCTGAGCGCATTTTCGATGGCGCCCGGAATGGCAAAGGCATGGATCATACTGGCAAAGACGGCGAGATGCATTACGTAGCTCGTATTGATGACCTTATGCCATGAACTGAGCACCGGATCGACGAGGAGGTGATGCTCGGAAGCGACATTGATGAAAAGGATATAGAGGACAAAGGCGCCTCTCGAAAGCTTCTGGCTGAGAGGCTTCGCCTTGAACATGAGCGCCGCCACCATATACCAGAGAGAGACCATGATGCAGACGTTGATCTGCTGGGATGGATGTCCGAGTCCCCAGAATACCAGCCTGTAGGTAGCAGGGTCGGCATGCTCAATCAGACCGATTGACCAGAGATAGGTGGGAATCATAATCACCGCACCGTGCGCCATGGTAAGCACACCGATGATACATGCTGCCGCCACACCGAAGGTAACGAGAGGCAAGGTGCGCTTATACTTTCCTTCCGATTTCGCAATGATGATGTTGGCAAAAAAGTGGCCAAACCCGGTGATGCACCCTACGGCAAACAGGATTATACCCATATAGTACGCTCCCGACGCCTGTAGAGGAACGTAGGAGGTAAACATTACATCCGCCTTACCGGCAAGAACTGTTATGTTTACAATTACGGCTCCCATAAGCATGAGCCCATAGGCGACCCATCCTACGAAGGGTATGGTCGTTCTCGTATTAAGGAATACGGCTGACGTGACATATATAACCGCCATCTCGAAAAAAAGTATCCACACAAGCAGCGCATTAAAACCATGTGCCGTAAGTGCCCTATAGTACCACTCTACGGAGAGAAGATGAACCGACGGCCACCTGGTCAGACCGACTAATAGGGCGAAAGCGCCGCCGAGGAAGAGGAATATTATAGCGGTAACGATATTCCACTTTACAAGCGATGCAGTCCGGTCCTCGATTTTAAAACCCGTAATGTCACATTTTCTAAATGTTAGATTCATATCAAAGCTCCCTTCATATTACATCGATCTTGCCCACCATCATATGGTGGCCAACACCGCAGAATTCGTTACAGATAATTTTGAACTCGCCGGTGCTCCTCGGGGTGATTGTAGCCACATAATCATACTCGGGGAATACCATAAGGTTCATATTGATAGGCTGAAGGGAAAGTCCGTGCTGAAGGTCGAGCGACGACAAATGTATCCTGTAGGTCTTGTCCTTCTCCAACTCCAGGATGGGGTACCACTGCCACATGCTCGCCTGAAGGAAAACCGGCTCATCGGGATCGGGCTTCACCACGGGGAAACCCTCTTCTTCAATGATGTTGCCCGAAGCGTCTCTCTTCCCATATTTTTCCACCATACCGTCAACCAGCTTTTCAAAATCGTCTGCACTGACCCTGTACGTCTCGTCGGGCGGATTGACGTTCCCGATAAAATGATAAACGGGCATAAAAGTGAAGGAAACCAGCATCCAGAGCAGCGCCAGGGAAACCCAGAGCTTATCATCCTTGGAAGTCGGCTCCCACCATATCCTTTCCGGTTCGTAAACTGCCATTTTTTAGAAGCCTCCTTATAACTATTTAAGTAATGGAAGTTGAGGGACGTTTGCTATCTCCATCAATCCCCACACAGTAAAGACCAATGTCGGTATTGCGACTCCCAGGAAAAACAGTATGCCGATACTATCGAAGAAGCTCTGCCAGGCAGGAATGGGCTCTTCTTCCATTTCCTCTTGCGCCTTATTCTCTTCAGCCATAGTCACCCTCCTTCAATCAATTTTAAGACAGTTAACACAAAAAACCGGTTCCATCGAGATCGGTTACTATTCGACTACTTCTTCTTTCGCATATTTGCGATACTCGCGCCTGAGCGGTATCACCGTCTGCAACCTGCTGACGAAACGGCATATGGCTACGAGCAGGCCCGTCATGACGATCCAGCCGCATATAGCTCCGGCAAAGCTGTAGCCTTCCGTTCCCGGTATCTGGACTGCATACCTTCTAGGGGCGCTTGCAACACCACCGAGCATGAATGTAGCACAAACGCCGTACCCGCCTATGACCCAAAGCCAAAAACCGGCCTTATCTTCAAAACTGTCCTTGCAATCACCTATTTCGTCAACGATGTGATGTATAGCCCCGTAGAAGACCAACGCTCCGCCTACCAAAAGGTAAACATGAAAGTGGCCGGGTACCCAGAGGGTATTATGAAGAACGGCATTCAAGGCAGCCGTTCCGTCCAAAACCGCCCCAACCCCTCCGATAGCCCAACCCATGAGGCCGAGATAGAGATAAAGAGGGGTTACCCTCCACTTCATTCCCGACTTGTATACGATGATGAGAGACCCCATAATTGTAACCACCGTAGCCGGGAAGGCAGCGGCATAAGAACCGATAACGCCGAGGATCTGGAATACATCGGGTTGTGCAAAGTCGAGAAGAAGATGGTGCCAATAAGCCATAAATACGGCGACAAATGCAAAATTCCATGAAATGGCAACGATCTTATTCGACTTCCAGGGACGACCGGTGTAGATAGGGAGCAGTTCGTAAACAACGGCCGCCCCCATATACATGATCATGTTCATAATCATGTGGCCGAAATAGTAGATAAGGTTCTTAACAAAGAGATAATCGAGGTAGAAGTCGGGGTTCGCCCAGTGCATAAGGAAAAGCGTGAGGACGACAAAACCCGCTATCAGTGAAAAAAGACCTGAGAGCGCCGTTATGACTGAAATAAGCACAACCGGCGGAGGCGCCGTGTCGGGCGTCGCAGTTCCTGCGATAAGATCCCACCCTATGCAATTGGTGAACCCGTACTTCTTCGCCGCCGCCACAACCATATTCAGCCAACTCAGGCCCATCCCCAAACCGAGGGTATAAAGAAGCATAAAGTAAAGAGCGGCCGACCAATCCTCCCATCCACCACCGGACTGAAAGGGGAGAGGATAAAGGAATGTCCAACCCGACCCATAGAAACCGTGCAGAGTGATAAAGAGAAGAGTAACAACGACGCCGCCGGTAAGACCGAAGACAAATTGCATTATATTCATGCTCAGGTCAAGGTGTCTTCGGAGGGCATACCAGTTGACGGACATCATCCCTATCATAAGCGCCCCGCCTGCCCCCGCGCTGTGAAGGGTAATAAACTCATAGAAAACGTCGGCCCTGAGATTAATCAATCCTCCCTGGCTTGTCCGGGCATAAACGCCAAAATATACGCAGAGTCCAAATATGACCAGGCATACTGTGGAAACGCCGAGCGTAATACCTGCCACTTGCCTGTCTTTCAACCTGTTCGCACTATAATCAGCCATTGTTTCCCTCCTATATCACTTCGAGTTCGGTAGCCATATCATGGTGAGCCATACCACAATATTCCATGCACCATATTTTATAGGTGCCTGGCTCGTCGAACTGAACGTAGAGTTTATTGATGTAATCCGGCATCATCTGGACATTTGCGAATAGCGTCCCCGTCGAATCATATACGCCGAACCCATGGTTGACATCCTCGGAGGTCACATCGAACCTGACGGGACCGAGTGGAATCTGCTCGACTTCGTTGCCGTTTTCATCTGTAATCTCAAAACTGAACTGGCTGGCAAGCACCTTATATATCTTCACATCCCCTACCATCCTGCCCTTTGCGAATCTCGGATAAGGGAGATAGGCCAAAGAAACCACTATGGCCACTAAACAGATGGCGAGCAATGTCTTGAAATATTTAGCTCTTATTGCATAGCCCCTCTCAGTAACCCGGCTGTATTCTTCCGTATCTTTTGCCGAACTGGCCACCTTCCAGAATATCAACGCAATGCTAACCGCAGCGATCAACTCAATAATACCCACTGCAATCTGGATCATATTAACCTCTCCCTTCTAAATAAGTTTAACGACGGCGATAAACCAGCGGCCATTGCCAATTCGTATATTGTGTACAATTCACCCTCGCAAATTCGAAGTTTATTTTAATCACTTATGCTTGTCAAGAAAAAAGAATTCTGACCTTTTTATCCCCTTTATAACCCCCCCACAAAGACGGAAGAATTCCTTCAAACTTTCAACGGGTAATCCCTGGCAATAGATACAATTCATGACGGTGCGGCGGCCGAGCGAATTCTTTCGTCGGCATCTTCCCTTTCACGCTGGAGATGCATCGTATGGCCAATAACACCGGCGATGATGAAAATCAGGCCGATGGCAAAAATAGAAATCGCCATCATGGCGCTCGATGAACCGGGGATATGATGGGCTTCCGGGTGACTTTCAAGGTAACTGATAGGAAAGGTGTCGCCATCTTCCAGGGTTAGATAGAAGGGCTTTGCCACGAGATTTCTCCCCTGAATGACCCGCCCCGCACTGTCGTTAAAGCTGTAATCGAAATAATACTTGATCAATTTTCGCCTGTATCTCTTTGTTTCCTTCTTGATCAGAGTTGCTTCCGTCTTGACGCCGAGATAGGCAGGAGAAAACTTCATAAAAAGCGAATAGCCGCCGAATAGGAGATGAAGAATTCCGAAGAGGATGATGTAGACTCCGAAATATTTGTAAAAAGGGCCTCTCTTATAGGTTTCGCTGGGGTTGTCGCTCATAGTAGTGGCCTTTTCGTCTCCGGAAAAGAAGCTTTATTTTTTTTGCTCCATGGCGATCAATAACCAAGGAGTTCAGATAAAAAAATGGGGGAGGCAAAACTCGCCTCCCCCATTCAGAATAGCAGGGATAAAACTATTTGTACTGCCTGATGGCAGGCGTCTTTTCGTTCCTGTTGTACCATCTGACCAACTGGTAAGAGCGGGTCAGGTACTTGAGAGGCCCGATAAATGCCAGGAAGTGAACGAAGCGTGTAAAAGGGATAAGGCCGATGAAGACAAGGGCATTGAAGATATGTATCTTCGTCAACAGCGGCAATGACTCCACATATGCCACATTAGGCTGTAGGGTAATAACAGACCTGATCCAGGGAACCGCCGAAGCTGCGTACCAGTTGGAACCCCATTTGTACATCAGTGCAGTACCGATCCCGGTGACAACCTGAATTATGAGAACAACGAGGACGATAATGTCCCACGAGGTCGTCACGGCGCGGATTCTGCTGCTCGTGAGGCGCCTGTTAAAGGCAACCAGGAGTCCGAAGAGTGCGAGGAGGCCAAAGGCCAGACCCGACACCTCCAGAAGATAGAGCCTCACCGGCACGCTGTTCCAGGCGAGCACGCCACTGGGAATAAATATGGTGACTATGTGAAACAAAAGGACGGCCATAATACCGTAGTGCCAGGGCACTGACCCGTAAAAAAGCGTCTTGTTCTCAAGAAACTGGGACGATTGACTCGACCATGAGAACCTGTTGGAATTGTACCTGTATATCGTCCCGACGACGGCGATTGTCAGGACCAGGTATGGAAACTGTCCAAATAAAATACTGTTCCAGTTCATATTTACCTCCTAATATTAAGTCTTAAAATCTTCTTCTAAACTTAAATTGATTTTTTATGCTGCCTTTACATCACTGTCTACGATGATGTAAATCGCCTTTACAAGATGCCTGTAGATATTGTTATGCCCCTTGATCTCGAAATTCTTGTCCAGCTTTTCCAAAGCCTTGATGACGAAGTCTTCCCTGAAGTCCTTTTTCACAGACTCACCTTCACCAAGCATACCGAGGAACCTTAGAATAAAAACGAGATTGTCCGGCAGTTCACCACCCGCAAGAGAATCAAAGGGAAAACCGTATTTCTTATACATCATTTTGATGGAAAGAAGTGTATCAGCTCGCTTAAATCCGTCGTAAAGGTGATGTCCCAAGTCAATCGAGTGGTCGGCCGAGAGTTCGAAGGTATAGGAATAATTGCCCTGCATGTCGTCCAGCGACACGCCCTCGACCTCCTTTTGAAAGGCCTTTACTTCCTTGACCGCTTCTTTAGGATATCCAGATTGGTTGAGGAGTGAATTAACACACTCCCCAACCAATCCTTGAAAACCTTCATCCGGATTATCGAAAAGATCAGCTAATATGGTGTAAAGAGTTCTCTCTTCAGACACTTTTTTCAATGCCTCACTCCTCACTACCACTGTCTCCCGAGTATCTCTTTCTTCTTGTTGCCGAACCCGATGGTCCCTCTCTTTTCATACATCGTTCTCGGATCGACAGTCGATTTGATCTCGCGATGAGTTTCAGGTATAACGAAACGCTCCTGGAAGGTTGCGAGAGCCACCATGTTATAAATTTCCGTGGCGTCCTCTGGAGTCAACCCAACCTCATCGAGCGCTGCCTTCACCTTCTCTTCACCTAAATCTCCGATACGCTGCTGCCTCATGTGAAGCCTGACTGCCATCTGCTTTTTGAGAGCCTCAGCAACGAGACCTTCGTTGCCGGCGCTAAGGAGATTTGCCAGGTACTTGAGCGGCACCCTCATGTTTTCGAGGTCATTGAAGAACTCCATCGATTCAGGGTCATAGGTTCCTCCCTGGTCACCCTTCGCCTGGTGCAATACCGGCGAAAGCGGTGGAATGTAGAAGTTCATCGGAACGGTCCGGAACTCGGAATGATGGGGAAGCGCGATCCTCCACTTTACAAACATCTTGTAAGCAGGTGAATTCTGCGCCGCCTTGATCCAGTTCTCCTCAATGCCGTTCTTCTTGGCCGCCGCGATGACTTCCGGATCTTCCGGGTCGAGAATGATTTTCCTCATCCCCTCCACGATCTGATCGTCGGGCAGTTTTGCCGTCTCTTCGATCTTGTCGGCGTCATAGAAAAGTACGCCAACAAACCTGATCCTACCGGTACAGGCGTGCGCACAGGCGTTGGCCTGTCCCGTTTCCGTCCTCGGGTAGCAGAAGATACACTTTTCGGACTTACCTGTGTCCCAGTTGTAGTAGGGCTTTTTGAAGGGGCAGGCGCTTACGCAGAACCGCCATGCACGGCAGGTATCCTGATCGATAAGAACGATGCCGTCCTCACCCCGCTTGTAAATCGCACCCGAAGGGCAGGCGGCTACACAGGCAGGATTCAGGCAATGGTTGCAGATTCTCGGGAAGTAGAAATAGAAGAGCTTATGGAAATGAGTAAGCAATTCTTTCTGTGAACTGGAAAGGTTCTTCAGGTTCGGGTCGTGCAACGCGTAGAGCGGCGAGCCGCCCATGTCGTCGTCCCAGTTCGGCCCGATAACGATCTTGTCCATGAATTCACCCGTAATAAGTGATTTCGGACGTGCCACCGGCTGATCATCACCGGCCGGCGCATTGAAGAGATTGTCGTAATCGTAGGTGAAGGGCTCATAGTAATCGTCGATGGTCGGGAGGTTCGGCTGGAAGAAGATATTTGCCAGCGTCCTGATCTTACCCGGCCCTTTGAGGAGCTTGAGCCTTAACGACCCGGAATTCATTTCCCAGCCGCCCCGGTACCGCTCCTGGTCTTCCCATGTTAGCGGATAACCCGATCCCGGTTTGGTCTCGACGTTATTCCACCACATGTACTCTGCACCCTGACGGGTTGTCCAGATATTCTTACATGACACACTGCATGTATGGCATCCGATACACTTGTCAAGGTGAAACTGCATTGATAATTGCGCTCTAACATCCATTACCACTCCACCTCCTGATTCTTCAGTTTTCTCACAAGGACTGTTGTGTCCCTGATGATGGGGATCGGTCCCCAACCGTTAAACGCGTAAGAAAATTGCCCGTATCCACCCGCCATGAGCGTCGGCTTGAGACGCTGTCTCGTAAGACTGTTATGGAACCCTCCCCTGATGATGTTCCTCTGCTGTGTCTTTGGAACATTAACCGTCCGCTCCATGGAATGATAGGCAAAGGCAACACCCGTCGGGATCCTGGCGCTTACGATGGCCCGGCAGCAGAAGATGCCGTTGTCGTTGTAAGCCTCAACCCAGTCGTTGTCCCTGATACCAACGCTCTCGGCATCCCTGTCGTTCAGCCAGATGCTGTTGCCACCCCTCGAAAGGGTGAGCATGCGAAGGTTGTCGTAGTGCGTGGAGTGAATCTGCCACTTTCCATGAGGCGTAATGTAGTTACAGACGATGGCGCCTGTCCTGTCACTCTTCTCAAGCTCGTTCATGTTGTTCGGATCGAGCTTGTATTTATGAGTGACCAGACCCTCTCCGAACTCCAGGAAGGTGGGATGATCCAGGTAGTAGTGCTGTCTTCCCGTCAGCGTCCTCCAGGGCATCCTGTAATCGATCTGCATGCAGAACCCCTGGTACGCCCTTCCCTTTCTCGTGTCACCGGTCCAGAGCGGACTCGAAAGCGTCCGCCTCGGCTGCGCCACGATATCCTCATAGGTCATACGAACGCTTCTCGTAGGCCCGCCGATCTCCTCTGCAAGACCGTTATGCTCCTCACAGTCATGATAAGGTATCTTTGTCGTCTCTTCCTTACCGAGAATATCCCTGACGGACTGTTTGGCCTCTTTGAATGTGTCGCCGTGCAATCCCGTATGATGCTCTTCAATGAGCCACTGCTGGTAGCCGACCTCGCCATTCGTCACGCCGGAGAAGTGCATGACAACATTGGCGGCGTCTCTCGCCTCGTGTAGACCGATATAGGTTTCACCGTCGAAGGTATGGGTATTGACATGCTCGAATTTGATATATTCGTCATAGAATGGTGTTGCATCGAGCAGAACACCGTGAAAACCGAACTTGCCTCTCATCTTCGGACCGAAAGACCTGAAACGGTTGGCCACGTTCTTGTAGTCTCTCGTAATGACGGAGAGGGTGGGCGCAGTTTTGCCGGGGATGAGTTCACAGTCTCCATTCTTCCAATCCTCTATACCGTTAAGGGCAGGCTGGGTGATCTCGTCCGGAGAGTCGTGACCGAGCGGGGAAGACATTATCTCCCGTACAGGACCGTCAAAGTGGTTCTGTGCAAGTTCAGTGAACTTGTCGGCCAGCGCCTTGAAGGCGTCCCAGTCGCTCTTTGCCTCCCAGTTCGGCGCAACGGCTGCACCCATAGGATGGATGAAGGTGTGCAGGTCAGTCGTGTTGATATCTTCCTTCTCATACCAGTGAGCGGCAGGAAGAACGATGTCACTGTAGACCGGCGTGGTATTCATCCTCATCTCATTGACAATAACGAGGTCGATCTTGCCAAGGGGAGACTCCCGGTGGGTAATCTCCCTCAGGTGAGGCTTGGCCACCTCTTCCGCGCCTACGTTGTGGTGTGTACCGAGGAGGAACTTGAAGAAGTATTCCTGGCCCCTCGCGCTCGACCCCAGAGCATTCGCCCTCCAGATAGACCAGACCCTCGGCCAGTTTTCCGGCGCATCGGGATCTTCGATGGCAAACTGAAGATCGCCGCTTTTAAGCTGCTTGACCGTATAGTCAATAATCTCCGCGTCCGTCTTCGCCCCGTCCTTTTCCGCATCTTTAACAAGCTCGATATTGCTCTTGTTGAACTGCGGGTACCAGGGGAGGTGGCCCATCCTTACGGCACGAACATTATAGTCGGCTGTATGATCGTAATCCATATTATCAGGATCAGGAACCTTGTGGTAGGTCTGCTGCTTGCCGTCATATTTCCACTGCTGGGTATGAATGTACCAGTAGCTCGGCGTATTCTGGAGCCTTGGCGGCCTCTCCCAGTCGAGTGCAAGCGCTACCTGTCCCCATGAATCGAAGGCTGCCAGCTTTTCCTGTCCCACGTAGTGGTTCATTCCGCCGCCGTTCCTTCCAATGCAACCGCAGAGCATGAGCGCCGCAGTAAAGGCCCTGTAGATCAGATCGGCATGGTACCAGTGGTTGATACTGGCGCCGACGATGATCATGGAGCGGCCTCTCGTTACCTCGGCATTGCTGGCCCACTCGCGCGCAACCTGTAAAATCGTATCACGCCCGATTCCGGTATACTTCTCCTGCCATGCGGGAGAGAAACCTTTGTCGTCGTCATAGTCCTTGGCATAGTCACCGCCGAGGCCTTTACGTCCAACGCCGAACTGCGCCATCTGCAGATCGAAGATGGTCGTTACCGCAACCGTTTCGCCGCTTTTTGTCTTTACATGCTTAACAGGAACTTCTCTCTTGTAAACATCTCCCGTATCGAGCTCGTAGATGTTTACCTCCATCGCCTCATCTTTGATGTCGAGGAGAGAAAGTGCCGGATCGAGATTATCACCTGTCTCACCGTCCTTATTAAGAGTGTTCCACTTCCCTTCGCTCTCTTTCTTTTCGGGGAAACGGTATCCTACGCCGCCGTTAACAACCCTCGCCTTGCCGGTCTTTTCATCCCACACGGCGAATTTCCATTCGGGGTTATCCGTATCGGCATAATCGGCAAGGTCGCAGGCCCTGAGAAGACGGCCCATCTCGTTACCGTTTTTACCTTTTTCCACCTTGATCAGGAGCACGTTGTCGGTATACGCCTTCTGATAGTCCACGAAGTAGGGAACCTGCCTGTCAACGTAGTACTCTTTCATGATTACATGGTTTACGGCCATCCAGAATGCGCCGTCCGAACCGGTCTTGACGGGAACCCAGAGGTCTGCATATTTCGTTACCTCTGAATAGTCGGGCGCCATGACAACGAGCTTTCCGCCCCCGTGCCTCAACTCACTCACGAAGTGTGCGTCAGCCGTCCTCGTCCTGTTCGGCGTCGCCCCAAGAACGACTACGTAACCGGAGTTGCACCAGTCGGCGCTTTCACAGACGTCCGTCTGCTCTCCCCAGATCTCCGGCGACGAAGGCGGGAGGTCGGTGTAGTAATCGTAGAAGCTCATGCTCACACCACCGATAAGCTGGTGATACCTGGCGCCGGAGGCGTAGCTAATCTGGCTCATGGCCGGAATAACGGAGAAGCTGATATTCCTGTCGGGGCCGTACTTCTTAATGGTATAGATATGAGCGGAAGCGATGAGCTCATGGGCGTCTTCCCACTGGTACCTGCGGAAACCGCCTTTACCACGCGACCATTTGATCTTCTTGTGAACTTCCTCATTTTCAACAATACTGGCCCATGCATCGACGGGATCGGAATGCCTGCTTTTCGCCTCTTTCCACGCGTCGAGCAGGATGCCCCTGATGTAAGGATATTTCACTCTCACCGGGCTGTAAACATACCAGGAAGAAGAGATCCCTCTCTGGCAGCCCCTCGGCTCGTAAGGTGGAAGATCCTGGTTCAGCTTGGGATAATCCGTCGCCTGGAGTTCCCAGGTGATAATACCGTCTTTTACGTAAACCATCCAGCTGCAACCGCCTGTGCAGTTGTTGCCGTGGGTACTCCTTACCATTTTGTCGTACTGCCAGCGGTTCCGGTAAAACTCTTCCCATCCTCTCTTGGACGGGTCTACTGTATCTTGAATCCAACTAGACATTTATACTCCTCCTTTTCCGCCATAATTTCGCCACATCGCTTCATGGGCGGTACCTTTATTCCTGCTCCTGTACCTGCCGCCCCAGATCACACTGAAGGCGATGATGATTGCTACACAACCGGCAATGCCGCCTCCGGCAAAGGCAACGCCGCCCGTTTTAATCCTTTTCGGACCCTGAACAGTCAAGAAGGCCTTCAGGTCCTCAACCTCCTGCTCGGTGACCTCGTGTTTCGAGAAGACGGGCCCCATAACCGGGGTTCCTTCGTCATTTATCCACTCCGCCATTAGGAGTATTGACTTGTCCTCATTTGCCATAATCTTCGTGAGGTCGGGGCCGAGCGAACCGCCGCCGAGGGCGCCTACACTCGCATTGTGACACGACATGCATGGCGGGCCTCCGTTTTCAAAAGACCTTTCCCCCGTAAACAATTTCTTGCCTTTCGCAGCATCTCCTGCAACGACACCCTCTTCTGCCGACACCGCAACCGGGAGCAATACAAGTACGAATATTGCCGCCAGCCAGACGCGCAGTTTACTGCTATGAATACCTTCTTTACACCGCTGCATCTCTACCTCCTCCTATATTTTTATATTTTAAATTATTCTTATACGTCCGTAACGATAACCCGAATAAACCGGGGAAAGGGTAATTTATAAATTTTCCTGACCAATCTGTCAAGTAAAATCGCACCTAACTCTCCAATAATTTTCTATCTCGCTAAGGCTATAAAAAGACAGGGTAAATATGACAAAATTGTACATTTTCCACAAGAGAGAAGCAACTCGGCGCAGCCCACCTGAAAACCCCTTGAAAAAACTAATGAAATCTGAAGTCTATCAATCATCAGTGGGTCTTAAATTCGATATCAAAGACATGATAGGTACTTCCTGCGGGGAGATAGATGAGCCCCCAGTAAGAAAAAATCACCGTAAAGAATATGCAGATAAAGAGCCACGCCGCCTTCCGCTCCTTCCAGTTGTAAAAAAGTCTCATATGGATATAGAGGGCAACGGAGAGCCATGTAATGAGCGACGTCGATTCCGCGGGATCCCACTGCCACCATGTCCCGTAGAGTATGGAAGAGTAGTAACAGCCGAGGGCAAACATGATGGTGTGATTGATGAAGCCGAAATTAATGTAACGGAAAGACAGTTCATCCATAATATCCCTCACCGGCCATAAAGAACCGGCAGTCTCATCTTTATCACCGGGTTCCCTCTCCACTCCCCCTCTCTCACGCCAGAGATAAGCCACCGAAAGACAGAAGGCGAGCGTAAAAGGGGCGAAGGCGAGCCACGAGAAAAGGGCATGAAAATCAACCCAGAGACTCAATTCAGAAATGGTCAAAGGAATCCTTTCCGTATTAAAGGAAAGTCCGTAGAGGCTAATCAAGACAACCAGGGGAATTGCCGTCAAAACCATCCCCCTGAAATGCCCGTGGATAGACCTGTATGAAAAAGCGACATAGAGGGCGAGGAACCATGACCCCTGAAGCGCCGCCTCATAGGTACCGAAGATGGGAGGATGGCCGATACCGGCCCAACGAATGATGGCGGACGATAACTGGAGCAAAAGGGCCGCTATAAGCACAACAAAAGAGGCCTTCAATGTTTTACTAGCGACAATCAACGAAAAAGAGGCAACGTATAGAACCAGGGCGGCATAAAGAAGTGTAGCTTCTGAAAAACTCAAAACGTCTCCCTATAAATCAATTACTTGTTATCATCAAAGTCTCAAAAAAGTCTCAAATTACTTCGCCATGATGCCACCGGGAGTTACACTTGTCAACGGACAAATAAGCCTTGACTCATTCGCCGATGCTCATTTAAAATGTTCAATAATTTAGAGAATTTATTGCGCAATCAGTCCCTCAAAAAAAACTTTTCCTCATAAATATCATCTAAAGACCATATACGGGAAGTACAAAAAAATCCCGGCAACAATAGAGAGACCTGAAATCAATCCATTGAAGAAAAAAATACTGTTTATCACCCCCCCCTTCCATGCCGGCGTAGTCGAGGTCGCCGGGCGCTGGGTGCCGCTGAATATGGTCTACCTGACGGCCGCCGCCCGTCTCTCCGGAGTTGAAGTTCATCTCTACGACGCCATGACCAAAGGCGTCGGACATAAAGAGATCCAGGCAAAAATCAAAAAGGTGAAGCCCGATTATCTCGCAACAACGGCAGTCACCTGCTCGTCGCCTGATGCACTGGAAGTCGTAAGGTCAGCCAAAAAAAATAACCCCGGACTGATTACCATCATGGGAGGGATCCACCCTACATTCATGTTCGACGAACTCTTCGAACTTGCCGAAGGCGATCTTGACTACGTCGTCAGGGGTGAAGGAGAAGTGACCATAAAAGAACTCCTCACGGCCCTTGCCGGGGGAGAAGATCCTGCCAGCGTCAAGGGACTCGCCTATCAAAAAGATGGAGAAATCATCAAAACGCCGGACAGGCCCTTTCTCACACCGGAAGAATTGGACACGCTCCCCCAGGCATGGGACATCCTCGAATGGGAGGACTACAGATATTTCATCATTCCCAATTCACGTCTCGGGGCAATAGCGACCTCAAGGGGCTGCGACAAAGACTGCACCTTCTGCTCGCAGCGGATATTCTGGGAAAAGACCTGGCGGGGAAGAAGCCCCGAATCCCTCCTAAAGGAGGTAGAACTGCAACACAAAGAGTACGGCGTCAACGTCATCCTCCTTACCGACGACTACCCCACACACGACAGGGAACGGTGGGAGACCTTCCTCGACCTGCTGATAGAGAAGAGCTGGCCCATCTACTTCCTCATGGAAACACGCGTGGAAGACATACTGCGCGACCGGGATATCCTCCCGAAATACCGCAAGGCGGGCATTATACATATCTACGTGGGCACGGAAGCGGTAAACCAGGAGACACTCGACTACATCAAAAAAGACGTCAAATCAGATGATTCCAAGGAAGCGTTGCGGCTGTTGAACGAGCACAACATCATTACCGAAACGTCGATGATTCTCGGATTCCCCGACGACACGGAAGAATCGATCAAAAAGACCTTTGAAATTGCAAAAGACTACAATCCCGATTTCTGCCATTTTCTCGCCATCGTTCCCTGGCCCTATGCCGATATTAACGATGAATTAGAACAGTACGTCGTCATCAAAGATTACAAGAGATACAACCTCATAGACCCCATTATAAAACCGAAGAACATGACTCTCGAAGAGGTGGACAAAGCGATCGTCGATTGCTACAGGGAGTTCTACATGGCCAAAATGCACGAGATGCTGGAACACCCCGATCAGTTCAAGCGGGACTACCTGATTACTTCGATGAAGCTGATGATGAACTCGTCATTTCTGGTTAACAAACTGGGGCATTTGGAAGGAATGCCGGAAGAAATGAAGATGCAGATGGCGCCGGGCGGGAAACTTCACAGCCTCATGGTGAAGATGAACAAGGGGCTGCTTAGCAAGTTTAAAAAATGTCCATTTGAGTGATACTAAAAACTCTATTGAAATTCCACAAGTATTTCTCTCGGGGGGTTAAAATATGGCCTGCCTGGACAGTCATTAATTAACAAACTTTTTAATCATCCTAACCTTTTTCTTTAATATAGAACTGCCGAAAACAACTCTCTTTCTTTTAACAACATCCATTTTTTAGTGCTTTTCAAACAACTTCAACATAAAAACCAATTTTCTTTTGATTCGATAACATTCAAAATTTGGAATTGTACTCAACAACATCATTTGATATCGTTAATAATTTCCTTCCGGCTTCTACAAGCTTACCACTGGCGAAACTCTTGGTTAAGTCTTCGCCGACATAACCTATATTGCCCATATCCAGCAGGGAATAAAAAAGATTTTCTGAACTTAACTTTTTATCTCTGTTATTGATGATATTTTGTGACTTATCCGGATATGTAGCAATATATCTTCCAGACAGCCAGACAAACATTGGTATATGCACCTCATATCTGCTCGGTTTCGGATTTGCATGTCTGAAATAGTTTCTCTCATCGTCGAAAAGACATTCACCATGATCTGATGTATAGATTACACTGCTTACTGAATCAATTTCTTGCACTCTATTGACCACAGACGAAATAAAAAAATCTGTATAAAGAATCGAGTTATCATAACTGTTTACAAGGAGCACTTTCTTTTCAGCATCGTCAATATATACATGCCGTTTTCCCTTTAATGATGGCTTGAAGACATCGAACTGTTCAGGATACCTGTAACTGTATTTGTAATGACTACCCAGAGTATGCAGCACAATGAGCAATTTATCTTCATCTTTGTCCAATATACCATCAAGAACCGGCAAGAGTTGCTCGTCGTATTGATTGTCACTCCTTGTCTCGCTGCTTATAAATATTGTTTCATCCGCTTCCATTGCATGAATTGTGATACTGGTATCGTGTTCACTATACTTTGCCTGCCTGGATATCCAGTAAACCTTGAAGCCACTTTCTTTAAAGGGAGAAAGCAGTGATTTCTCTTTGTATGACAGGTCAAACGTTTCTGCTGTTGCCCTGGTTATCATCATTGGAACACTTGTTTTTGTCATTGTGGAAGAGCTAATGAAATCAGAGTAAGAAATAAGGTTATTAATGCCTGATAAAGTTGGTGACGTATTTCTATAGTAGCCGTTAATCCCCCAATTGCTATATCGTGCCGCCTCTCCAATAATCAGGATATAGATTTCTCTATTCTTGAGATTATCTTTTTTAACAGCATTAAAAGCAAAATCCTTTATGTTTTGTTGATAAGTGATAACGTTGTTTTTTTCATGGAAAGCAGAAGCAATCTTTGACAACGTCCCATAGGGATAGGTCTTATTAAGCCTTACCATAAAACTGTCATAAGCCGCGCTGGCGCTGTTTTCTCTCGCAACCACCATATCCCTCACAGCTAAAATACCAAGAAAAATAATCACCAGAGAAAGAAACCTTGCTTTGTATTTGCCATTAAAGCGCATCTCTTTTTCTATCCTGTTGATAACAATCCACATATAAAGCAGAAAGGCTGCTACAGGAATGATCAACAGAAACGTCTGACCTTCAATAAATTCCAGCATTTCATTGATGTTTGTATCGAGAACAGTTCCGATAATGCCTACGGAAGACTCTGTGCCAAAGCGGATTCTGTAAAAAAACTCAAAGGGAGCAAGAAGGACAAGAGGCGAAGCTGCCAGAAAATACATCCTGACTTTTATTAGTAAAAGTGGAAGGAGAAATATTAGTATTGAGAAAAGAACGAATAAAACCTTTTTTAAATGTGAAATATATAAATACTCTATCTGATTACTGATCACATAGAAATTCGGGCATAATATTATGACCAGCAACAACCCAAACCAGATAAATTTATTATGCCTTTTTACCCAGTGTTTCATATAAGTACTTTATCTCATTATTCAGATATAAACTGCCTTAAAAAGTCTTTATTATACCATATCTGTAACATCTATAGCCATACTGACATGTATAGATATCCATCTGTTTTTAATGTAAAATTTTGTTCTATTTTTTTGGCGCAGTATGATAACTTTATCGCCGCAAGCTACAACCATTTTCCGTAAGACGTTGAAATCAACACAGGTCATTATCACCGACAATCTCACCCGATACAGATAATTGCCACAATCACCGAAGTCATAGATTAATAATATTGTCTGTGGCAACACCTTAAACAATCAGGATTCCTAAACTCGCCTTTCATAACCTTCTTTCTGAATTCTACCGCTTTTCTAGAATTAATTACGGACTTTAACGATTCCAATCTCAGATTTCCCAAAACCTGGTTACACATCTGAACTTCTCCGTCAGGCAGAACCCGAACGGATAACCAGGGAAGGACACACTTGTCATTAAATGGGTAACCCTTATCTGTATAGTAAGCGATTATATCATCCTCTTTAATCCGTGGGGAAAGGTCAACCTTAACTGCCAACTGCTTCTTTTTGATATAGTGAACAAGGTCGAATAAGGCCTCAAACTTGTTTTTGTCATGCATCAGATGGTCTTCCTTCTCATCCATTTCTTGCTCTGTGAAACTAAGATGTTGAAAGTTTATTTTATTGACCGGGAGAGTTAAATAAGAATCAAGTATTTTTTTTAGCTGTGAGACATTGTTGTTATTGATTACGCAATTTAGTACCACCCTTGGCATAGCCTTCTTATATTTTTCTTTCTCGTATGAAAGGGCTTCTAAACCCTTTATTACTCGTTGATATGAACCCTCTGTTGAAGTAATTTTTTCATGTTCAGCACTAGTGCCGTGAAGTGAAACATGAATATCCCGACAATTATTTACGACAAGATCCCTGGCATACTTCTTGAGTGCCAATCCATTAGTCGTAATGCTCCATTTTATTTTCTTTTGAAAACATAGTGCCATCACTTTATCTATATCAGGGGATATTAAAGGTTCGCCTAGTCCAGACAAATGCAAGCGGGGTTTAATCATCATATCAGCACACTGATCTACAATATTTTTTATTAAGTGCAAATCCATTGTCGACCGGTCCATTCGATTGCTTCTTCTGCTCGGACACATAATACAATCATAATTACAGGCATCCGTTGGATAAAGAACTATGCTGGGCAAAACAAAGAGGCGGGGGCTAACTTTCAGCAAGTTTAAAAGGCCCGAATTAGAAAGTTGAAGAAGGTTTCTTATATCAAATTTCATGGAATGTCCCTGAGGATGAGATTCTACAGAAAAATATCTCTATGTAACCAAGCAACCAAGATTCCTTTTAACTTTTAAACGTTAATTTAAGAACGTGAAATGAATGAGCGAAAGCTTTAACGATGCATTTGACATGAGGTCTGCCGTCAATAGTGACTAATAGATTTCTATCAGGTCTTTGCTTAAAAAGCTGGAACAACAAAACTATATTAAATCTTTGTCGTAGTAATCCTCCGATACTGGCCCTAGAAGCACTCCACAACTTATTCCCTCAATAAACTTAACACAGCTGGAACAAAATTAGCCCCCATTAGTGAAGCGCCTCTGCGAGAAAAATGGATTCTAGAAACAAAAAATTCATCCCTGTGGGGAATTAGCCGAGCATTATCTACCCAGCCGATTTTCTCTTCATCTGCGATCTTTCTTAATATTTCATTATATCTATTTATTCCGTTAAAAAATGTTTCCAATGTCAACCCAGACTGAAAATGAAACAACCAGTACAACTCATCTTTCTTAAAATCACTTAATCTTGAAAAGACTTTTGTGTCTTGATAATCTAGGGTCGTATTATGCAAGGTTGCAAATGAAGAAAGTACAACTTTTGCACCCCCAGCTCGAGCGATAGCAATCAAACTCCTAATATGTTGTTCAAATGTTTGTTCCGCTAGTTCAGGGATATAGGTCAGTCGCTCTATTTTATCACCGGAAACAGTTATTTTTTTCGTCTGTTTTTTGAACTCCCGATACTTATTGCGCATACGCACGTAAAACATACTTCGATTCAACCACCTTATGATAAACAAAGGTTTTTCATGATAGCCAAAAGGAGTGTCATGGAAATGCGAATAATCCGGTAAAAAAGTTACGCCAGACCGAATAGGCTTTAAATCATTATAGGCATGATAAATCACCACGATATCAGGTTTGAACGGCATGACACGAAGAGCCAGATTACTTATATTTTGAGCGGTATCATAGCCGGGGGTTCCGCCATTAATCACGCGGACCTTTTTACCCGTTAATCTTTGCTGCAATTGCAAACCAAGCTGTCCCGGCCAATTTTCGTCAAAATTTAAGTGCAGGTTTGCAGTTGTTGACCCACCTATAGTTGCAATTCTGATTTCATTAGCATCTTTTTCTAATTTTAATGAGTGGTCTCTCGCCACAAAGCCATTTTTATCTACGATAATCTTTGCAGACCCTTCCTGATTTGGATTAGAGCCCCAAAAAGAGCCGTACGGCCTGAAGATCACACCCATAAAAGGGTGCCACTGGTAAGCACCCTCTATGCCAGGGTCATACGGTTCAAGTTCATGAAGTTGTAAAGTGAATCCATTGCCAGACAACAATGAAATCGTTCGCATCGACAATTCCAGCATTCCGAAACTAACTGCGGCAATTATTACAAAACTGAGAAAATAGTATTTAATTTTCTTTGTCATTAAAAAAAATTTGAAGTTTT
>CBDVDA010000010.1:0-40390 GCA_965372635.1 uncultured bacterium
AAATAATTATTATTGTTACAACAGAATTAGAGTTTAATTAAAAAAAACTGAAAACCAACAAAAGATAAAAAATCGTTTTTATCTCATAATATCTCCTATATTTGATTTGTTTCAGTTATATCTTCATTTATCTCTTTTTATCTCTTTCTATGACGAGGAATTTGAGGTAGTATTCGATATGCAAGAGAGTCAACTCATGACCATACCGAACCTTCTCACACTCACAAGGATCGCTCTCGTCCCCTTTTTCATCGCCCTGCTGGTTCTCGGCTATATCAAGGAAGCGCTTTACCTCTTCTTCGTGGCGAGCATTACAGATGCACTCGACGGTTTCATCGCACGGAGATTTCACCAGGTCTCCAAGATCGGCAAGTTTCTCGATCCGGCGGCGGACAAATTTTTCCTCGTCTCTTCCTTCACGGCGGCCTATTTTCTTGACATGATCCCTCTCTGGCTCTTCGTAGTCGCTTTCATGAAGGACGCCGTCTTGTTGGCAGGCCTGGGAGCGCTTCGCCTTAGAGGGCGAAAAATCGAGATAGACCCGACGTTTGCGGGGAAAACATCGACAACGCTCCAGCTCATAACCATCCTGCTTTTGCTGTTAAATATCCTCGGCATAGTCCCCGGCAGCCTCTTTTTTGTCTGCATGGTAATCACCGCCATACTTCTCTTTTATTCCATGATCTCCTATGTTATTATCGGCTTTCGTATCGATGCAGGAAAAGAGGGCTCTCATGTTGACCGAACCGGCTAAATACCGCCTCATCATGGCGGGGGGACTGATTGCGATCATCGTCCTCCTTTCACTTTTGAAGGCCGTCGTTATCCCCATTCTCATTGCGGCCACGCTCGCCTATCTCCTCGACCCGCTTGTCGACTGGCTGGAGCAGCTGAAGCTGAAGCGGGGCAACGCCGTGCTGCTCCTCACCCTGGTTGCCGTTTTTCTCCTCACCCTGCTTATTCTCCTCCTTTTCCCTCTCCTTAAAAGAGAGGTCGCCATCATGACGGCAAAACTCCCGGCCTATCTTGAATCGTTCAAGCTAAAGACCCTTCCCGTGCTGGAAAGCCGCCTTTCGGCATTCCTTCCGGGCGTAAATCTCGAACTTAGCAGCCTCTTCGCCGAAGGAAAGAATCTCCTTGAAAAGGTTCCGCCCAACCTCTGGCAGAGGCTTTTAAAGGGGTTTGCCTCCACGATAACGGGGAGTTTAAGCCTCCTTGTCTCCATTATCGGCACACTGATCATCCCTCTCTATCTCTACTATATTCTGCTCGATTTCGACAGCTACAAGGAGAAACTCCTCTCCCTCGTGCCGCCGAAGAGCCGTGACATATTGGCCGAGCGCTTCAGGGCGGTGGACGAGGTGTTGAGCGCCTTTCTTCGCGGGCAGGCGATGGTTGCCGCCATCCTTTCCCTCCTTTACTGCATCGGCCTCGCCCTTATCGGCCTGGAAACTGCCATCATCCTCGGCATCTTTTCGGGCATCGCCTTCGTCGTCCCCTACGTGGGAACCCTTCTAGGGCTCGGCCTGTCGGCCCTCTTCGCCTTTCTCCAGTTCCACGATCTTGCCCATCCTCTCTATGTTCTCATCTTGTACGGCATAGCACAAGGGCTGGAAGGGATGGTGCTCACGCCGAAGATAGTGGGGGAAAAGGTGGGGCTCCATCCGCTGGCGGTCATCATCGCCGTTATTACGGCAGGAGAACTCTTCGGTTTCCTCGGCATCCTTCTCGCCGTTCCGGCGGCGGCCACGCTCAAAATTTTCGCCCTTCCGGCCCTCGAAAGCTACAAGGAAAGTTCTTTTTTCAAGGCTTCGTGACATCTGAATTGACTCTTTTCCCGCTCTCCTATATAGTATCGCACCATGTTTAACTGCCGCCTAAAAGCATGTCACATCCTCATAGTCATAGTGACAAGCCTTCTTCTTTCCTCCTGCGCACAAAGAGCAAGAGTAGGGGAGGTATCGGATTCCCCCTGGCCCTTCTATCAGGGTGGAATCGCCCATCAAGGCAGCCGGGGGGAAGCGCCCTTCGATGATTTCAGGCGAAAATGGTTGAGCGTCCTCGGTGAAGAGGGAGGGAATCCCCGCGCGCCCCAGGAGTACGCCTCGCCCGTTGCGGCAGGGGACACTATCTACTTTGGGTCGCTACGCGGCGGCGGCCTTTCGGCGCTCGACTATAAATCAGGGAAAACCCTCTGGCATTTCCCCGTAAAGAAAGGGGTGGAAGGGAGCCCTTCGCTCTACGAAAATAAGGTCTATTTCGGCGGAAATAGCGGTTTTCTCTACGCCCTCGATGCGGCAAGCGGCGAACTCCTCTGGAGCTATGAAACAAAAACGGAGATCCTTTCCTCACCCGTGGCCGCCGAGGGGATGCTCTTTTTCACCGCCTCCGATGACACTCTCCACGCCATCGATGCGGTGACAGGCAAATTTTTGTGGAAATACAGGAAAGGGGGAGGGGGGCTCTATTCTATGCGGGGCGCTTCCTCGCCTGCCTACGCCGACGGCATCATATACGCCGGTTTTACCGACGGCACGCTGGCGGCACTTATCGCTTTCGACGGGTCCGTGGTCTGGGAAAAACGCCTTTCAGGTAAAAAAAGAGGGAGCCGTTTTCACGACGTGGACTCCTCACCCGTACTCGACGGCGATACACTCTACGCCGCGTCCTATGACGGGGGGCTCTTTGCGCTGGACGTGAAAAGCGGCAACACGCGATGGAGACTCGACGCAGGCAGCGCAACCACACCGGCAGTAGACGAAAACGGGCTCTACTTTTCCGACAACGATGGAAACGTTTTCGGCCTGAACAAAAAGACGGGGGTCAGGCTCTGGACCTTCAAGCTGGAGGAGGGGGTGGCAACATCACCCGTCATCATTGGCCCTTATCTCATTTTCGGCACCTCGGAAAAGATGCTCTATCTTCTCGATAAGGAGAAGGGGACAACTATTGACGACTACAAGATTTCCACCGGCTTCTCCGCATCTCCCGTTTATTTCCGGGGCAACCTCTATCTCCTCTCCAACGCCGGGTACGCCTACTGCTTCGGAAGATAATCCCTTTATCCCGTTAACAGGGGGGTGAATATAACTCCTCCCCTTAAGATAAGGGGAGGCCGGGAGGGGTTATGAAAAAAAACACAATAACCAACCTTTGATCTGACATGGATTATCCCCTCAACGTTGCCGTCATCTGGCACATGCACCAGCCCTACTATAAGGACCTGAAATCGGGGCACTACCTGCTCCCCTGGGTCCGGCTCCACGCCACCAAAGACTACTACGACATGGCGGCCATCCTCGATGAGTTTCCCGGTATCCGCCAGACCTTCAACGTGGTCCCTTCGCTATTGGCGCAAGTAGAGGACTACGCCAGCGGCGAGGCGATCGATACCTTTCTTGAGGTCTCGAAAAAACCGGCTGCAGAACTGAGTCAACCGGAGAAGGCGTTTATACTCAAAAATTTCTTCCTCGCCAACTGGGAGACGATGATAAAGCCCTTCCCGCGCTACTTCGAAATCCTCCACAAGCGGGGAACGCATTGCAGTAGCGAAGAGATCGAAAAGGCAACCGCCTTCTTCTCCGTCGATGACTTTCGCGATCTCCAGGTTTTATTCAACCTCTGCTGGTTCGACCCCTCCTTTCTGAAAGAAGACCCTTTTCTGGAGGGGCTGAAGGCGAAGGGGAGGGGGTATACGGAAGAGGAGAAGGGGAGGCTGCTCGAAAAACAGCGCGAGATTACGGGCCGGGTCATCCCCAATTACAAGCGCCTCGCGGAAGAAGGGCGGATAGAATTGACGACGACGCCCTTCTATCATCCCATACTCCCGCTCCTCTGCGATACGGAGGTGGCGAGGAAGGCGATGCCCCATACCAACCTGCCGTCAAAGCCCTTTCGGCATCCCGAAGATGCGGTCACGCAGGTGAGACGGGGCGTGGAATTCCATAAAAAGACCTTCGGAAGCGCGCCTGCGGGGATGTGGCCGTCGGAAGGATCGGTCAGCAAGGAGGCGTTAGGAATAATTGCGAAGGAAGGGATTAAATGGGTCGCCACCGACGAGGAGATCCTCGCCGCATCGGCGGGACGGGGGATTAAAAGGAGCGGAAAGGGGGTGCCAGAGGACCCTGAATTCCTCTACAAACCCTACAGGTTCAAGACGAAACATGGCGATATTTCAATGATTTTCCGAGACCACCAGCTTTCCGACCTCATCGGCTTCGTCTATTCCTCATGGGACCCGAAGGCGGCCGCCGCCGATTTCATGCATAAACTGCACGATATCCGGCATGCCCTCGGCGCTAAAAACAAGAAGGGGAACCACGTCGTTCCCGTCATACTGGATGGGGAAAACTGCTGGGAGCACTACAAAAACGACGGCTGGGACTTTCTCACTGCTCTTTACGGCATGGTGGAGGCGGACCCGCTCATTAATATGGTGACCGTATCGGAGCATCTGGAGAAACATCCGCCCAAGGCGCGGCTGGAGAAGGTTTTTCCCGGCTCATGGATCAACCACAATTTCAGGATTTGGATAGGGCACGACGAGGACAACTTAGCCTGGGACTATCTCAAAACAGCCCGTGATGACCTCACAGCCGCCCAGGAAAGCGATGAAATCGCCGGAGAGGCGCTTAAAACGGCCTGGGAGCACATCTATATTGCCGAGGGGAGCGACTGGTGCTGGTGGTATGGCGACGAGCACAGCACGGATAACGACGCTGATTTCGACGCTCTTTTCAGGAAAAACCTGCAAAACATCTACGAGTTGATGGGTAAAACGGTGCCTTCGGCACTTTTCAAGCCAATTATACAGGTTGGGAAAGACGTTTTGCCCGTCTACGAGCCCTCTGCCTATATTAATCCCACGATAGATGGCGAGGTGAGCGACTATTTCGAGTGGATCGGGGCCGCCGTCATCGAGCTTGAGCGGATCGGCGGCGCCATGCACAAGGCGTCTCACGTCCTTTCTCATCTCTATTTCGGCTTTAATAAGGAGAATATCTTCTTCAGGGCCGACCTGACCACCGACGTGGAGCCAGACGAGGTGGCCAAAATTACGGTCAAGCTCGTTCTTCACAGTCCGGTCAGTTTGTCTGTAACGATGGAAGAGGTCGGCTCGTGCGCCAAGGGGAGTCTTGAAATCGAAGGTAAGGGTTCGCCTCAGACGGTGCGAGCGAAGTTCGAAGATATTTTAGAAATGGAATTGCCGCTCACGTACCTAGACTTTAAAGATCAGGCCCTGAAAGAAAAAAGAGAGATCGAGTGCTACGTCTCCGTACATCGCGACGGCGGCGAAATCGAGAGATGGCCCTCAGCCGGTTATTTCGTCGTTAAAGTACCTGGAGATGACTTCCACTCCAAAACCTGGAATGTTTACGCCTGACCCCTACCAATATTTTTTGCCCACCCCTAACGTCTGATAAGATATATTATGTTAACTTTTAGATAGGGCAAAAATATAGCAGGTCATTTTTTGTAAGGTGCCTGACCTGCTACTCACCCCCTCTGCGGTTAAGTGCCATACACAAACTGAGAGGTGAACCTATTACAACTTCTTACCCTTCACAAATTCAATCCTAACAACATCTTTCGTGTTCAAATAAACACCTACCCCGTCAACTCTATATTTAACAGATAAGTCTTCATTAACACACTTCACATTTTTTAATAAAAAATCTTGGTGCTCTGAGTTGTGATTAAATGTGTATTCAGAAATCCACCCCAAATATATAGCGCCATCGTTCAAATAAACAACCGCCCAATCTTTGTAAATCTTTTGATTTACCTTTGCCCAGATAGATTGTGGGTCTGGCGCTATAAAACGATATGCTTCATGCCAAGCTGACACATCATATCGCACATAGTCAATAAATATCCGGCCCAAACCAACCAAGAAACCACTTATCCACAAAACGGCAATAAAGCGGAACGTAGGAAATCCTTCTTTGTCACTTTGAAACAAATGATTTAAATGTGCTCCATCGAACCACTTTACAATCGAATAGATCAACACACCATAAATAAGGCTCCAGATTAGTTGAGCAAATTGATTCCTCTCTCTCGCTGGATTAACTGCGCGGTATAATTCTAGCGCAATAAAACCAGGTGCCAAATAAAGCACTACCTCTATGATATTGTTTGTTGGCATGAATTGCCTTAATCATCACCAGAATTATCATCAGAGGGCCTTTCCGTCGGAGCAGAATCCTCAGGCTCTGGTCGTTCATGCGTAATAGACTTACCAAAATCTTCTTTAAAAACGTCTCTATCCTGCCCGGTACCCTGTCCCTCTTTTTCACCATCGCACATGCTAAACCTCCTCAAGTTAATTTTTATGGTGTCATTTAAACAGCCTTCCTCGCGCACTGCCATCCATCCTGCAACCTACGCAGACAATTTATTCAGCATCAATTTTTTCTCTAATTTTCAAGATAGCTTCGTAAGCATCAGTTATTACGGTGCTAATTGAAACTTTTTCACACCCGCCTTCTGCGTATTTCCCAGCAATTTTTAGTGCCTCATCAAGAATGTAAATTTTGTCCTCACTGCTCA
This sequence comes from uncultured bacterium, assembly GCA_965372635.1. Classification (GTDB taxonomy): domain Bacteria; phylum Desulfobacterota; class JADFVX01; order JADFVX01; family JADFVX01; genus CBDVDA01. The sequence goes on from CBDVDA010000010.1 coordinate 6,553, forward strand.
CCATCACAACACCCTCCCTATTCTTTTTCTACAAACCTTATAACTGCTTGCTCCAATAGTCAACCAAGAAATACAACAAGACTATCTCATTGAAATTATTAGGATAAATAACTGCTATTCTACTTTTCTAGCTTCACCAACACGCCGCCAGCGCCGCCAACAAATTTCGATCTAACAAATAAACTGGCCTCCATATTCCTCCCTTAATCGGTTTTCTCTGGATGGCCCGGCCTCTATCATTCGTCTTTCCGGACCTTTCGGGCGGTTTTGGGCGAAGATCGGGGCGGCGATATAGTGACATCCCCCCCCCTACCTGTCTTTGCGAGCGAAGCGAAACAATCTCATTCAAATTGCCACGAGAGATTGCCGCGTCGCTATCGCTCCTCGCAAAGACGGCACCCCATCTTCTTTCGAACAAAGCGAAGCAACCTGCACCAAACAGCCGAAAGAGACTACCGCGCCGCGACCACTCCTCGCAAAGACGACAAAAAAACCTTTACAAACTTAAACTAGTCATATAGTATTAAAAAATCAATGTAAGGGGGTTACTTTCATGACGTTCGGCGAGTATTTAAGATGTCTTCGGAAGACGCAAGGACTGACCGCACAGGAACTGGGCAATCAGATAGGAACGACGGGCCAGTACATCACCCAGATGGAACAGGGAAAGCTGAAATCCCCCAACAAAAGAATGGCCTACAAAATCGCCGAAATGCTCGGCGCAAACTCCGCCGAGGTCTGGGGGATTGCAGCGTTAGAGAGGCACCACTACTGGTGCGAAAAGGAAGGAATCGACCCGGATAACGCCACCACCTTCTTCCAGGCTGCCAAATACGATCAGAAAATGGCCGATCAAAAGCTGGCCAAGCTCTCCTTCGAAAAAAGGAAAAAGTCTTAAACTAACTAACTTGCCGTTTATTTATCAATAGTTAGGCTCGCATCCTCAACAATAACATCATACTTATAGCCCATCCCGAAATCCTTGTCGAGAACGAGGGTTCCTTTTGCCGTTACCACATCCCCCGCTGCGGCTGAGTCCTTCGAGGTGAAGACGAGGTCGTTGTTACCGTCCTTGCTCGTTGTACCGTCCTGTATGTGAAACCACCGCCGCCCCATGATCTTGCCGCTCGCCTTTACCACCTTGCCGTGAACGGTGACCTTTTTCCCTTTCAGCTTCTTCTTTTTGTTAAAGATGTCCTTCACCGTATAGCCCTTCTTGGCCTTTTTGATGCTCCCCTTTTCCGGGCTATCGGCCAAGGTTGACTTCATCTTTGCATAAGTATCCACCTGATGAGGCGCTACGTCTTTCGGGGACGCGTCCTTTTTTGCGCCCTTCTTCTCCACCTCGGCGAAGGTAACGAAGAAGATGGTAGGGAAATTTCTCTTCAGAACCTTGCCGTAAAAATCCTTCATCTCGATCCCTTCGGAGGCCTTCACGTAATCCCCAACTGCCACCTTCATCGTAGGCGATGCGATCCACTTACGTTCCCCCTTATGCTCCAGTTCCATGTAAGTGTAACTCGGCGCATCCAGTTTCGTGACCACTTTCCCCTCGTGACCATCGAGGGCCGCTTTTTCTTCCGGCGCCGAAGCGCCACCGCCAAAGGCCACCGCCGTACCCGCCATAAAGGGCGGGAACAATAGCGCCGCCGTAAAGAGTGCTGTAGCAATACCTTTTAATGATAATTTCTCTGACATTTTTTCGCCTTCTCCTCTGATTTTGTGTTGAAAAATGAATACCGATAGTACCATCTTTCCTCTTTGCGAGGAAAGCAAAAACTGCCGATGCCGGTCATACTCTCAGCCGCCATTGTCCGATTGAAACTCTACGGCGCATCTGTTATAGTGGTGCCCATGAACAAGCTCCTAAGAATAATTACGGCTGAGTGGATCATAGGCCTCACCGTGATGCTCCTCATCTTCGCCGCCTACCTCTCCCGCTTCGAACCGTTGGAAAAACTGGAACTCGCCGCCTTTGATATCCGCGCCCGAATGACGGCTACGGCGACTGATGCGCCCATCGTCATCATCGCCGAGGACGAAAAGAGCAGGGAATTGCTCGGCCCCCTCCCCTGGCCGAAGAGCGATTATGCGGAAGTGATCGGCACCCTCTCCAGCGCGGGCGCCTCGGTGATCGCTACGGAAAGACTCTTTGCCGCGAAAGAGAGGGGGGCCGCCCTCGAAGAGATTGATGCCATCATGGAAGCCGTCAACGAAGTGGTCACTAAAAAGATACCGAGTAAAAAATCCACTAAAAAGAGCAAAAAGAAGACAAAGAAAGCGATCATGAAGGCCAATAAAACGAAGAGGGCGATCCAGAGGGCGGTCAAGAAAGAGGTAACCGCCCTGAAGCGGAAGATTAGTGGCCTTCTGAAAAAATCGAAAGAAAGGCTCGACGAAGATAGTCTCCTCCTCTCAGCGTTGAAAAAATCGGGCAAAGTAGTGCTGCCTCTCGATTTTACGCTCGAAGAGAGCCCTTCCCTCTTAGGCGGCAACCCCGCCGCCTTCATCAGGAAAAAATACTTACCTAAGCCTGAAAAGGATTACCTGTCGGCTGCATCAATGAAACAGCCCCTCTCCCTCTTCACCCGGAGATCGGTCTGGATCGGCCATCTGAACCAGACCATCGACAGCGACAACACCATCCGGCAGACCCCCCTCTTCATTCACCATGAGGGCCGTTTTTACCCCTCCCTTTCCCTCATGACGGCCATGAGACATATGAAGGTCAGATTCCCAAAAGTGAAGGCCCTCAAAGGTATGGCCGGAAGAGGCACTCTCACCACAGGCGGCAAAACCCTCCCTGTGGATGAAAGAAACCGTATGCTGCTCCGCTACGGCACAAACAGTTTCCCCCAATTTTCCTTCGCAGATATACTCGAAGGAAAGATAGAGGATAAAGAGATTAAGGGGAAGATCGTCCTCATTGGCAACACTAACTCTCGCTTTGGTTCCCCTCTCGGCGGCCATACTTCGCCCATAGAAGCGACCGCTTTCGGCATCGCTAACATTATAGAGGGCAATCCGCTCGTCCGCCCGCACTGGGCGCTCCCCTTGGAAACAGGCATCATACTCTTTTTCGGCATTTTCCTCGCTCTCGTCATCCCCCGAGTAAAGGGGGGCGTGGGCCTGCTCATCTCCCTCATCTTTCTCGCTACCTGGTGGGCCGCCGCTTTATACCTCTTCGTGGCTTACAGCTACTGGATCAGCCTCGCCTACCCCGCCGCGCTCCTCATCTTTGGTCATGCGGCGCTCACCCTGAAGAGGCGTCTCCTCCCCGACATGAGCGCCATGAACGCCGAACATATGGAAAGCAACAAGATGCTCGGCCTCTCATTCCAGAACCAGGGGATGCTCGACATGGCCTTCGATAAATTCAGGAAATGCCCTGTGAAGGACACCTCCGTGCAGGAACTCCTCTACACTCTCGGGCTCGACTTCGAAAGAAAACGGATGATCAACAAGGCCGTTGCCGTCTACGAGCATATTCAAAAGGGGGGTAATTTTAAAGATATCAAGAAAAAGATTGAACAGCTGAAGGCAGCCGATGATCAGATAGTGCTCGGTGGAGGATCGAAGCGAGCTGGCGGAACTGTGATTATCGACGGCAGCGCCGCACGTCCCACGCTCGGCCGGTATGAAATCGTAAAAGAACTCGGCCAAGGCGCCATGGGAACGGTCTACCTCGGCAAAGATCCGAAGATCAACCGCGAGGTGGCCATAAAAACACTCAGTTACGACGATCTGGACGAAGACTCCATCGGCGAGGTGAAGGAGCGATTCTTTAGGGAGGCCGAGGCTGCTGGCAACCTTTCCCACCCGAACATCGTCACCATCTTCGACGTCGGTGAAGAAGAAGACCTCGCCTATATGGCAATGGAACTGCTCGATGGGACAGACCTGGAAGAGCACTGCAAAAAGAAGAAGGGGCGCCTTCCCCTCAAGGAGGTAGTGAAGATCGTCATAGACGTAGCGGAGGCCCTCGACTACGCACACAAAAACGGTGTCGTCCACCGGGACATCAAGCCGGCCAACATAATGCTCCTCAAATCAGGGGTGATCAAGGTGGCCGATTTCGGTATCGCACGCGTCATGGCCACGTCTAAGACGCAGACGGGGATCATCCTCGGCACCCCCTCCTATATGTCTCCCGAGCAGATATCGGGGAAGAAGGTGGACGGCCGGTCCGATCTCTTCTCCCTCGGCGTCGTCTTCTACGAACTCCTCACTGGCGAGCGCCCCTTCAAAGGGGACACCTTCGCCACCCTCATGTACAACATTGCCAGCGGAACCTACGTTGCGGCCAAGGAGTTGATGCCGAAGTTCCCCGACCTGCTTGACGAAATCATCAAAAAGATGCTCTCCAAGAGCGTCTCCCGACGCTACCCGGACGGAAAAAGCCTTGCCGAAGACCTTGCTACCTATTTAAATTCCGAAGACCTTGCTAACTATTTAAAGAGGAAAGGGAAATAGATGAAGTTCAGGGTGAGCGCACTGACGGACGTAGGGCGCAGGCGAACTGAGAACGAAGACTATTTCTGCGTCGATGAGACGCTGGGCCTTTTTATCGTGGCAGACGGCATGGGGGGACACGCCTCGGGCGAAGTGGCGAGCAAGATGGCGACGGAACTGGTAAGAGACGCCTTCGAACGCGCAAAAGGGGGCGAAGCCCCTCTCCCCTCCCCTGCTAATAGCCCAGAGAAGAGGCTTTCCGAAGAGGCGAAACTCCTTGCCGAGGCGATACGTTTCGCCAACCAAATGGTCTTCGATACGGCGAGGGACAACCCTCAACATAAAGGCATGGGGACCACCATAGTCGCAGTCCTCATCGAAGGTGAGAGGATGACCGTGGCCCATGTGGGCGACAGCCGTCTCTATCTCGTACGCGGCAACTGCGTGGAACAACTCACAGACGACCACGCCCTCCTGGCGGAACAGGTTCGGGAGGGTCTCATCAGCCAGGAAGAGGCGGACCGGTCGAACATGAAAAACATCATCACCCGCTCCATCGGCGTCACGCCCGAAGTGGAAGCCGATCTCGACGAGATGACTCTCAGTGACGGCGACCGGCTGGTGCTCTGCTCCGACGGCGTAACGTCGCTCCTCGACGAGGATGACTTCCACTCCATCGTTACCGCCGGGGGCACACCGGCGGACGCATGCAAAAAGCTCGTAGACAGGGCGAATGATCTCGGCGGGACGGACAACATTACCGTCATTACCGTCGATATTTATAAAAGCGCCCTTTCAGGGCTTTTCAGCAGAGCGGGAAAACTGTTAAGATAGATTCCAGGAGGTGGCAGAACAATGGCAAAGATACTTCTAAAATTCAAGGGGCGAACCGTAGAGGAGATCCCCCTTCGAAACATCCCCCTCACCATAGGGCGGGAACAGGGAAACGACATCCGCATCGACAACCCGGCTGTTTCCGGCATCCACGCACGGGTTTTCAGGGAGGGGGACAAAATAATCCTCGAAGATGCGGGAAGCACAAACGGCACCTTCGTTAACGGAGAGAAGATCAGCCATGCCGAGATTGGCCCCGGAGACGACGTGATGATAGGCAAACACCAGATCGGACTTCTTTTGGAAAGCGGCGAAGCCGCGGCAGACGATGCGAACGAACCGCTCACGCCGGTCATCCCCTCACTCGACAAGACGATGGTCATGGACAGTAAGATGCAGGCCAAACTGCTCAAAAAGGAAGCGCCCGCCAGCGGTTTCGCCGTCATGGAAGGAGGCGAAGAACGGGAGCGGGTCTATCTCAACGACCGGGTCTCCACCATCGGGAAATCGGGCGACGCCATCATAAAAGTGAAAGGGCTCTTCGCACCCAAAGTGGCGGCCCTCGTCAACAAGACCGACCACGGCTGCGTCATCTCCCCTTCGGACCCGAAAAAGCCCCCCGTCATCAACGGGAAACCGGTCGATGAACCCCACACCCTTTCTCCCGGAGATACGGTAGAAATCGGCGGACTGACGCTTAAATTCTTTATCGGTGAACTGGGCTGAAACCGGTCAGTAGCCCAGTGCCAGCCCGTCACGCCTCGGGTCGGCAGCGCCAAAGATAAAGCCCTTTTCATTATCAATGAGGATACTCTCTGCCGCCCCCATGGCCGCCTTCACAGTCACCTTGTGACCTTTTCCTTCGAGCAGTTTCACCGTATCCCGGCTAACGCCCCTCTCCACCCGGATTTCATCGGGAAGCCACTGGTGATGGATACGGGGCGCATTGACCGCCTCCTGAATATTCATCGAGTGATCGATCACGTTCAGTATCACCTGTAGCGTGGTGGAGATGATCCTAGAACCGCCGGGACTCCCCGTAACTAGCCTCGGTGTTCCACCCTTTAAAACGATGGAGGGAGACATGGAACTGAGCATCCGCTTTTCCGGTTCCACGGCATTCGCCTCCCCGCCCATAAGCCCATAGGCATTCGGAACGCCCGGCTTGGCGCTGAAATCATCCATCTCGTTATTGAGAAGAAATCCCGCCCCTTCCACGACGATCCCCGAGCCGAAGCTGAAGTTGATCGTATAGGTATTTGAGACGGCATTTCCCCACCCGTCCACCACGGAAAAGTGAGTCGTCTCATCACTCTCATAAAGAGGTAATTTTCCCGGCAGAATATCCCGGCTCGGCCTCGTTCGACCGAGTGCGATCTTTTTCCTTATGTTATCGGCATAACCCTTCGAAGTTATTTCCTTTATCGGCACATTAAAAAAGTCGGGGTCGCCGAGATATTTCGACCTGTCGGCATAGGCCTGCTTCATCGCCTCGGCCATCAAATGGATTGTGGCCGCCGAATTATGGCCGAGACTCGCGAGATCATACCCTTCGAGAACGTTCAGTATCTGCACAATATGTACGCCGCCCGAGCTTGGCGGCGGCATGGAACAGACCTCGAAGCCCCGGTAGTCGCCGCAGACAGGCTTTCGCAAAACCGGCCTGTAGGCGGCCAGGTCTTCCTTTGTAATGAGACCGCCGCCTCGTGCCATCTCCCCTGTAATAAATTCTGTAGTCTTTCCCGCGTAGAACCCTTTGACGCCCCTCTTTGCAATCCGCGTCAGCGTTCCCGCAAGGTCCTTCTGGACAAAGCGCTCTCCCGGCTCATAGGGACTGCCGTCTTTCTTGAAAAAAATCTTCGCAGCCGCCCGGTTCCTTTTAAGTCTTCCTGCCGACTTTTTTATGTCCGCCGCCAGTTCATCACTCACGAGAAACCCCTTCTCCGCCAGCCTGATAGCCGGTCTTAGCGCCTCCTTCAACGTCAACGTGCCGTACCGTTCCAGCGCCAGGGCAAGTCCCGCCACCGTTCCCGGCACACCAGTAGAGAGCCGGCTAAAACGGCTTTTTTCAGAATCCGCTCTACCCTCTTTATCGAGAAACATATCCCGCATCGCCAACTTGGGCGCCTTCTCCCGGTAGTCGATGGCGATCACCTTCTTCTCCTTCACCGAATAAACAAGCATAAACCCGCCGCCGCCTATATTCCCCGCCTGCGGTAACGTGACCGCCATGACAAACCCCGCCGTCACCGCCGCATCGACAGCGTTGCCGCCCCTTTTCAACACATCGAGGGCTGCCCTCGCGGCGATCGGCTCTCCCGTAACCACCATTCCCTTCTTTGCCTGAACAGGCCTGAAAATCGCATTGTCGGCGATAATAGCAGGCTGGGCAAAAAGGTGGCCTGAGAAAAATAAAAGTAAAGTGATTGTTAAAATGACGTATTTAAATAATTTCATTGAACTACTTCCTTTATGACGACTTATGTATAAAGTGCCAGCCTTGCATTTGATTCATTACACCTACTAATGCTCAAAATTTTAAAAATTAATATTTGAGGATTACCAAGTGAAAGCCATACCATGCATGAGTTGAGTGGAGTATCGGTTGGCATTTAAATATTGGGAATATCTCATGTGTAAGGCGTTGAATGCTTTTGACAGGGAGTTTTCCTCCGTTGGAACGCAGATAAAATGGACATGATGGGCCATAAGGCAATAGCCCCATATCTTTAGGCCATATTTACGGCTGTATTCTTTAAGCCACTACAGATATTGTTTGAAAGAAGCTGCCTCTCACACCTCAATGGGATCGGCGAATCCGTTGAGTTCAACATAGGCCTGCCCTTTGGTGGTACCACTGACACTGCATGCGCCTTCCCAATATACGCCAACCCACACTTCGTCATCCTTGCCGTTCAACTCCTGGTTTTTAACGAGCGGCTCCACAATCAAGGTCTCTCCATCCACCGTGACTTCCCATCCTGAAGGATATTTGACACCGTTGTATGGACTCGTCCAGTGGCCAAGGACCTTCACCTGAAAATCATCGGGATACAGATCACGGGTCTTGCCTTCTGCATCAGTGATGCCACCCGCTTTCTCTACGTCAGCATTCTCGCCGAGAAAATCGAAGATCATGTACTGGCGGTCATCTTCCAGGTCTATGGAAAACCATTGCCAGCCTTTGAAATTGGCATCCTGAAGCTCGCCATATTGACGGTCGAACCAGGTTGTGCCTGTTACCTTGTGCTCTTTGCCGTCTATGGTCAGCGTGCCTTTGGTTTCCATGTGGGTGCGGGAATAGTAATAGGTGAAGCCGCCGAAACTGTAGGGATGTGCATTGCCGCCGTAGCGCATCGCCACAGGCTTGGTAGATTCGAGTTCGATGTCCAGTATGTATTTACCCTTATCTATCTCGGCATGAAGCTTGTCGCTTCCGTTTTCACCCACGGCGGTAACCTTGTTGCCGCGACCGGAACTTAATTCGAAGCGGTCCTTGATACGCTTGGGGTGATAGAAACGGATGTAGCCGTCGAAGTTAAAACTATTCTCCTGAACATCGGTGATTGCGGCCTGAACCAGCTGGTCTTTGAATATGTAGTTATCAAAGGCAAAGAACACTACCTCGAAGCCGAAGCGCCTCCCCTCTTCCGTATAAAGGTGTCCGGTCCAGTACCACCACTGCACTTCCTGGCCTGGAAGGTAGGCGTCGTGTGCAGGCAACTGCACAGGACCGATCAGTCCCCTGGTCTTTCTCTTAACTAAGTAACAACTCACCGCCACGGCGATTGCCAGCAGCCAGGGATAAAGAGAGGGCCAGATCCATCCGGTGATGAAGGCAGCCACGCCGGCAATCCAGGGTAATTTCTTAAATGACCTACTCAAAAATGTAAAAAACAATCTAATCAATAATTCAATCGATATTTTCATAGTCTTCTCCTCCTTCTCTTATCAAAATAAAAAAACCACCAATTAGACGCACATATTATCTATAGAGTGTTAAGCATCAAAAAAAAGCCCATTCCTTGCTTCCGCAAGAAACGGGCTTAATCATTCCAACTATGTGTAAAAGCTTCCCCACTTTTCAACTCCCACCGCTATATCCACCACCTTTTAAATCGCTACGGGTTTTATTCCCCGCCCCTTGGGGCACTTTATAACGTAGTCTATACCACTGAATACCCCGCTGCTTGCGGCGGGGATCATTTTATTTAATCCGTTAGAAATCAAAGATTTTTTCTAGCAGGCTAAACTCTATCGCATCTCAAAAAGATTTGCAAACATTTTTTACATACCCTAAAAAATCAGGCATCCGGCAAAATCAGAAATCCCAAGTGACTTTGGCGTAAATGCTGCGCGGAATCTGGCTGGGCCGCTGGCCGGTCGTAATATACTCAGCGTGTTTCGACTTAAACACGTTATTACCAACCAGGGAAAGCACTAATCCTTTACGCGGCTCGTAATCCATGTTGACATCCACAGTGGTGTAAGCGTCTACGGCTGCGTTTGTGGCATCAATAGAGCCGACATGGCGCAAGGCTAAGTTAAGGTTGGTTTTATCGCTTAAATTCATCAGGCAGCGCAACGATTCATGGGTGCGGGGAACCAGCCGGGCGAAATCATTGTTGAGTCCATCCCAGGGCGGAGCGTCAATTGTAGTATAGGTGAAGGCACCTTCCAGACGCATCCAGTTGAGTGGGCGCCAGTCCACTGAAATTTCAAGCCCGCGTGTTCGGGTCTTTTCAGTTGCGTTGGTGAAAATCATCGGTGCCACCAAGTGCGGTACCGGTGGAGGCCCCAATGCCGGCACTCCATCAAATTCAACCTGTACGAGATCTCTGTATGTGTTGGCGTAAACCGCAATATCCGTAGAAAGGCTCTCGCTCCACTGGGCGCGGTAGCCGGCTTCAAGAGCGGTCACTTTTTCTGCCTTCAAATCGGGATTGCCTACAATTACTCCCTGCATTGGCAAATTGAATGTTGCAGGCGAAGGAGGCGCCACAAAAAGGGGCAAAAATGCTGCTGTAGATTCATTTATGGAGGGAGTCCGGGATGCCCTGGAAGCGGAAAGCCAGACCGAGTTTTTGTCGTCCGCCGTCCAGAGCAGTCGGGCATTGGGCTGAAACTGATCGCCGCCGAAATGATTGTCTTCCAACTTGGCACCCAAGGTCAGGCGCAAGCGGTCGGCCACCAGCGTGATATCGTCCTGGGCGAAAAAGCTGACATTTTCGTAGCTGATATTTGATGGGGAGTTGGAGTACTCGGCGGTATTCCTCATCTCATTATTGATGTGGCGGTAATTGACACCCCACATCAGGTCGTTGCTTGCATTCGGATGCAGGCGATACTGGAAGTCAAGGTCGTATGTTTCTGTGTCGTTGCCTACAAAGAGCGAGTCAAATTTAACCCGGTCATAATAAGCCTGCAAGCTCATTTCAGATCCATTGAGCAAGGTTCTTTCCCCGCGCGCCATGAGGTTCCCGCCATTGGCAGGGGCATCATCGGGCGTATAACTGGTATAAGGCGCTACGAGTACAGTATTGGATATCAGCGGAGTACCATTGTCCATGTGGTAGGCATCTCCCTGAAGGCTAAGCCTGTCGCCGCCTGCCAGGAGATAATCCATGCGAAATCCTATCTGCCCGGAGCGCCAGTCATCATCCTGATCTTGCCCGGAATAGCTGACAGTTTCATCACGTGAAAAGCCTTTGGCATAGATACGGTAGTTGCCATCACTGTCCTTGAAGGACCCGCCGTGGCGTAACCCGGCAAAACCGCGCTCCTGATTTCCGGCTCCAGCGACAATAAGGTTGCCTTGCGTATCCTCAGCCTTTTTGGTGATCACGTTAATGACGCCGTTGACGGCATTGGCACCCCACATAGCGGCACCCGGTCCGCGGATGACTTCGATGCGCTCTATATCTTCTATCATGGTGTCCTGCAACTCCCAGAACACCCCGGAAAATAGCGGTGTATAAACCGAGCGGCCATCTATAAGCACCAGTAACTTGTTGGCATATTGACCGTTAAAACCGCGTGACGTGATCTCCCAGGTGTGCGAAGCGCTTTGCGCGACCTGCAGACCGGGAACGTAGCGCAAAGCCTCAGGAATGCTGGTAGCACCGGAGCGACGAATGCTTTCCTGAGTGACGACAAAAACTGCAGCAGCAGTATTAAAAACACTCTCTTTTTTCTTTGACACTGTAACGACTTCAACATCAAACAGGTCGATCCATCCCAGTTCGTAGAGAACAATGTCCACTTCAGATTTTTCAGCCTGGATTTGAGCCAAGACGCTATTAGACAACAGGCCTTCACTGAATATGGCCAGGAAGAGAAGAATGTAAACAATTGTTTTCAAGGCGAGAGTATCTTCTTTATTATATTTATTTCACATTTTTCGACTAAGAATTTCATAAAAAATGAGAGTATATCATAAGAAATTGTGTGCCAAAACATTTTTTATACTTATAGATACGCATTAATTACTAATTGATAACGTTCTGCTTGACAATTGATACGAAAAATCACACTTTCAGGAAGTACTTATCAAATAATCAGAGATAATGTAAAATAAAAGCAGGAGTTTACTATGACTGAAAACGGAAATATTTTCGAACAGATTCCGGAAGACCTGCCGGAAGAGTTAATTGAGGTCATCGCCGAAGGGAGGAATGTGCGAATCGAGCGGATCGTTTCGAAGGGACACGCCTCCCCGGAAGGATTCTGGTACAACCAGGAAGGGGATGAATTCGTGATTCTGCTAAAGGGAGCGGCGAAACTCCGCTTCGAGGGAGAGGAAGAGTTGACCGAATTGAAGGCAGGCGACTGGCTCACCATCCCGGCCCACAGGCGGCACCGCGTTGAGTGGACCAGCGAGTCGGAAGAAACGGTCTGGCTGGCGGTGCATTACTGATTCTGATTTACCTGAGGATGAACCTGCTTTTGTCTCCCATTATCTGCGGTGTCTGAATTCTGCCGTGGAGCCTCCTTGCATAGTAGGGGAGCCCTTCCGTTTCATCGGTTATAAAATTGTAAACGTCGCTGGCCGATATCGTTTTTTTGCCCTTTTCGACCATATCCTTAAGCCCCTGCAGGAAAAAATAGGTAAACATGCTGTGGCCCTTTTCGGGATACCATGAACTCACTTCAGACCCGCTGGATGACGTCATGACGACGGTATTTTTCAGTTTCACCAGCGGGGTCTTGACCTTGATGGTTATGGGACTTACATTTTTAAGAATAAGCCCCTTTTCGCTCGCTCCGCTGAAACATGCATCAACGACTACGAATGTATTGGGAGGCTTCATCTCCTTCGATATCTTTGCTATGTTGTCATAGAGCTGCTTCAGGGGATACCCGGTAAGACTTATCGCCTGCGGGTTTGCGTCAACAGGGACAAAATAGCCGCTCTTTGTGCGAAGATCCGGCGCACCGTGGCCGGAGTAGTAGATGAAAATATCGGACTTCCCCTTTTTCAGGTAGTTGTAGAGCTTGCCCTTGTAGTCCCTCTCCGTTCCGAAGGTCATTTCGAAGACGGCCTTTGTTGCATTGGGCTCATAGATAATGTTCCCGTCTCTGTATCCGAGTACGTTGATGAGGTATTTTTTTACCGCCTCCGCATCATTGAGGGCAAAGTCAACGGAGGGGATGTCCTTGTTCTTATTTACCTGCTTTCTTAATCTCCTGTCAAATAAAGCGCTCTGCCCTTCGGCGCTATCATCTGCGGCGTTTGCTCATTGTTGTACCACTTTCTCGCCACACGGATGACCTTCGGCTTAATGTAGTCATAAAGCTCACCTAGCTCTATCCTGCCGTCACCGTTGGCGTCCCCCTCCCCTTTCAACCCTTTGAGCATGAAGTAGGTAAAAAGGCCATGCCCCTTCTCATCATAGGTCGAGCTTATCTGGTTACCCGATGATGCCGAAAGAACGGCTATCTTCTTGCTCGCCATTATAGGCCCTTTTATCTTAACCATCATAGGCCTTGCCCCCTTGGCAATAACCGACCTTCCCCCTGCGCCGGAGAAACAGGAATCCAGCATAACGACAATTTCTTTTGCCGGAAGCCTGTCCAACACTTTGTAGAGCCTGTCCAGCGAATAACCCGTATCATTGATAAAAGTTGGGTCGCCGTCATAGGGGACGATAAAGGCATCCCCTGTCGTCGGATCGGGCGCACCATGACCGGAATAGTAGATCATGACGGAACCGCCCTTCTCCACATTATTCGTAAGCCACGTCTCAATATATTTTTTGATGTCGCTCCTTGTCGCCTTATCACCAATGAGGGTTACGATATTCTCTCCCGGATAGCCCATTACATTCGTCAGATATTTCGATACCAATTGCGCATCACTAGCAGCAAAATCAACATTGGGGAGCTTCTCACGGTATTTTTCTATGCCGATGACAATGGCGTAGGCGTTTTTCTTTAGTTTTGATCTAACTGAGGGGAGGAACTCCACATCAGACTTTATTGAGATTTTACCGGAAGGGACATTGGACTGCTTCTTTTCCGTCATGCCGTAACGCAATTCAAGAGCGCCTTCAATCATACGGGCGACAATCGTGAAACCTCTATCTCTGGCCATTTTTGAGGCCTTTGCATCGGGAACTGCTCCTGCATCAAGCAACAACTTTACAATATTGGCACGACCAAACAAGGCCGCTGCCTGCAGTGCCGTCTCATAGTAACCTATATATATATAGTTTACATCTGCGCCTTCTTTTATCATGAGAGCAACGATATCTGTATGACCCAGCATGGCAGCTTTAGTGAAAGGGGTTGCGTCTACCCATCCCCTAGAGAATTGATGCACATCTTCACCCTGATCGAGTAAGATGCGCACACTCTTAAGATCGCCTGACATTACCGCCTTCAGCAACGGCGGCGAGGCACAGCCAGCCAATGAAACCAATAAGAACAATATCCCGGCAATACTCCAAATATATCTCTTGATTTCCATAGCACCCTCCTTCTTTATCTCAGTCCTTCCATCAAAAATATTTTCCGGCCCTTTGGAATTATCATCTGCGGCGTCTGTTCGTTGTTGTACAGCTTTCTTGCAATGCTTGTAACTTTTGGTTTGATATAATTGAAAAGTTCATTCATCTCGATTCTACCGTCACCGTTGGCATCACCCTCTCCTTTCAGGCCCTTCAGCATAAAGTAGGTAAAGAGGCCGTGCCCCTTCTTGTCATAGGTTGAACTGATCTGGTTGCCAGACGAGGCGGAAAGGACAGCCAGCTTATTACTTGCAACCGCACTCTCCTTCATTTTGACCACTATCGGCCTGGCGCCCTTGGCGATGACAGACCTGCCGCCTGCTCCCGAAAAGCAGGAGTCGAGCATGACAACAACCTCTTTTACAGGAAGTTTCTCCAGCACCTTGTAGAGTCTGTCCAGCGAATAACCCGTATCCCCTATGAAGGTCGGGTCGCCGTCATAGGGGACGATAAAGGCATCACCTGTCGTCGGATCGGGCGCACCATGCCCGGAATAGTAGATAAGAACCGAAGCATCCTTATCTACATTATTCGTAAGCCAAGTCTCAATATATTTTTTAATGTCGCTCCTTGTCGCCTTATCACCAATGAGGGTTACAATATTCTCTCCCGGATAGCCCATTACATTTGTCAGATATTTCGATACCAATTGCGCATCACTGGCAGCAAAATTAACACTGGGAAGCTTTTCACGGTATTTTTCAATGCCGATGACAATGGCATAGGCGTTTTTCTTTGGTTTTGATCTGACTGAGGGGAGGAAATCCACGTCAGACTTTATTGAAATTTTACCGGAAAGAACATTGGTCTGCTTCTTTTTTGTCATACCGTAGCGTAATTCAATGGCACCTTCAATTATACGGGCGACAGTCGTGTACCCTCTATCTCTGGCTATTTTTGAGGCATTTTCATCGGGAACGGCTCCTGCATCGAGCAACAACTTTACAATATGGGCATGACCAGAATACGCCGCCGCCCTCAGTGGAGTGCTATACGCCCTCACACAACCTTTACATATATTGTTTACATCTAGTCCTTTTTTTATCATGAGAACAAGGATATCTGGATTACCCTGCATGGCAGCTTTAGTGAAAGGGGTTGCCCCTTCAGCATACAGTTGATGCACATCTTCACCCTGATCGAGCAAGGTACGCACCCTGTTAAGATCACCTGACATTACTGCCTTCATCAATGGTGGAGAGGCGCAACTGTTTAAAGACAGAATTACTTCCACACAAATGATTAGCTTTAAAATTTTTGAGGAACTCTTGTCGAGACGAGTCATTTTCACTTTCATACCCCTTTATTGCTTATTCTAATCCCCTGCAATTTCATAAGGCAATATGACATCATCACAATAATCCGCTATCTCGGAGTACCGTTTGAAAAATTCGCCAAACCCCATGGGCGTAAGCGCCTTGAACATTTTTGCAAAATCCCTTTTATGTGTGCCATCCATGGCCACAATAAAAAGCGCCTCGGCGTCCCGCTTATGCCCCGGTAGGTTCTGAACCTCAAGCACTATAGGTGACGAGGAAGCAGGGAATCGGAAAGGCTTACCGCCTGAAAGGGCGTTTTCAGGTTCATAACCGTTCGGGAAAAGCATGACCACCTTGTCGTCAGCAGTAAAGTTAAAGATGGCCACCGTCGCATCACGTTCTACGTTGATATCTATGGTGGCTTTCTCCCCTGCCCTGAAAATCGTGTTGTTCAGCCGTGCAGTAAGGCCGATGGGCAGGATTTTCTTTTCCGGGATGTAGATGTCGGCACTGATTTTCACCCTGTATTCCGGGATGGGCGCCGTTGACGTATCTGTCTGATACTGGGCGAGGGGGAGCCACTCAACCTTTTCCCTGACGATGTAGCCCTTTGAATAGGTCTTGATGAGATCGACGGCGAGTTCGAAATTCGTTACCAGCGTCGTTGAGGCGACCTCTACACCGGCGGCCCTCTCGATAGCGTTTGCCCTCGCCCTCTGGAGCGCGACAAGCCTCGCCTGCTCGGCACTCATATTGACGACAGCGCAAGAACCTTCCGATTTTACGCCCTTTACGAGGCCCGACACCTGCCGCTTAAATAATTCATCAACTCTTTCTCTACCCTGAGACTTTTCAATCACCATCCAGAGGTAGAGTTCGCCCGTCTTGGTATCGATCCACTCGTCTTTAACAACAGCATTTCTGAGAAATTCTTTGCTGTCATGTTTGGAGAGTGACTTCATGGTAGAGACATACTCCTCGGACAGCTCCTTTTTAACGAGTTCCTTTTCGAGGGAAAGCTTCGACTCGACCATGACGCCCACCTGCCGGGCAAGCGCCTCCTCGGCCGACCTTTTGGCGAGTTGCTTTTGTTTATAATAATTGCCATCGGATCGCTTGACGGCGGCGCCGATAGCCCCGAAATAGCCTTTGTAGTTCGGCTGATAAAACCAGGCAGGGTAACCGTCTTTAAGAGGAAATCCTGAATCTCTGGAGAGTACATTCCCCTCCGCTTGCCGCGATGAGATAGGAAGGTCGGTTCCACGCTCATACCCCTCTGTTTGCTGGGGCGCGCTTGATTGCTTGAGGCCGACATCACCATTCAGGCCCTCCTCGAAGAGCCTGAACTCTTCCATGATGGCCTCGGGAATTTCGACGTCCCTCACAACCGCTCCATCGATAGAGATCGCGCCGCCCGCCTCAAGTTCGAAGGCCTTCACGTATTCGATGAACTCCTCCTCCATCTTCCTCTTATACTCCTCGAAATCGCGGGCCTCTTTTTCACTGTATTTCCTGAATTCCTCCATGAGGGCACTCCGGTACCTCTTGAACTCTCCCTCAACAGCAAGGATCTCAATCCTTCCCTCTTTCAGGAAGACTTCAGTCTTGCTACCGGAGGCATCGATCATAAAGGTCGTCCCTTTTATGCCGATGACGGCATTTCCCCTTTTCACACTGAACCTGCCCATCTTTTGAAACAACATCCGAAAAAAAGCCCGCCCCTTCGCAAGAGAGACCAATCTTTCCTCTTCCATATGGAGTTCTGTTTTTTCCTTAAGAAGCACGCTGGAGCCGTCAGGGTAGGTCAGGCGCACCCAAGCATTTTCTGCCACAATCACCCGGTCTCCCGATCGAAGGGTCTGGCCGATCCTTTTGACCGGCACGTCCATACCCTTTTGTTTAGAATAAACAGCCACAGCGCCGGAATAGTCTTCTATCTCTGCAATCTCCGCAGCATAAACGGTGGGGACATCGATCGCAGCAAAGGAGAGAAGAAGAAGCGTAGCGACAAACATCAAAAGGTGGAATTTCATTGGTCTCTTTTTCACGCTCACATTTTATCAGGCCAAGATGCCAAAGGAAACACTTTCCTTCTAAAGGAAAATATATTTTGATGAAGCTAACTTTCGAGAAAGGCTCTTTGTCAGTCGCTCTAATTACTGACAGAAAAAAAGGAGAGGCCTGAACGGAAACCAATGACTCCCCATCGGGAGAGCCCCTTCCTTTCAAGTGGTGGAATGGAGAGGGTTTAAGGAGGGATTGTAGATCGTATACCAATTGATAGGCTTGAAAAGTTCCATTTTATTGAACGACTTACTGTGATCGAAAAAGATGAATAATTTCAGTACATTATGCTCCTGGCTTGACCATGAATTAACTTGACAAGAGCACCCTCTTCCATTAGTGTTTGAACCTAGAAGATTTAATTTGGGTGCGTCTCTCTTTCTTTCGAATACAATACTTTTAAGATAATCTATTGATAGCTAGTGGGTTGGCTGGAATGAAAAAAATACTGATAGCTGATGATAACGAGTTAAACAGGAAACTGGTCAGGTTTACTTTACAGGCCAAGGGGTACAAAACGTATGAAGCATGTGATGGCGCAGAAGCGGTGAGGATGGCATTGGAGGACACCCCCGATCTGATTTTTATGGACATTGATATGCCCGTCAAAAACGGGTCTGACGCCTTGATAGATATCAGGAATTCTTCCGAATTAAAAAATATCCCTGTTGTTGCTCTTACGGCGTATGCTATGAGTGGCGATAGAGAGCGCCTTCTGGAAGAGGGGTTTGACGACTATATTCCGAAACCGGTACGAGTAGAAATATTGCCTGGCATGATTGAGCGATTATGCAGCCGGTAGTTTTAAGTCAGACAATACTATGAATATACCTGCAAAAAAAACAAGCTCCATTTCTCTTTTCTTGTGTCTTTCCTTTCTTTTCCTTTTCTATAACGCTCCCTGCTATGCGGAAGAAACAAGCATAGACGATCCTTTGTCCAGGATAAAGCAGCTAATGGAAATCCAGGTTGTCTCGGCATCCCGGCAGGAACAGACGGCAAGACTTGCTGCGTCCAACATTACTGTTATCACCTCAGAAATGATGGAGAATCGCGGCTATCGTAATCTCGTAGAAATACTTGAAGACTTGCCCGGTTTTGATTTTGCCACCTATGAAGATGGCGGTGGAGAATATCCAAACCATGCATTGAACAGAGGGATCGGGGGAGATGCGGGCAACTCCAAGATGCTGGTCATGGTGGATAACATTATACAAAACCACGTCTCTTTCAATTGGGCCAACGGCTTAACGGACGAGCAGATACTGCACGACGTAGAAAGGATCGAGGTCGTACAGGGCCCCGGCTCCTCCCTTTATGGCGCTAATGCGCTTTCCGGGATTATTCATATTATTACAAAGAAAAACTACAAAGGTTTTTATGTCAAACCATGGGCCGGAGAGAACAGCACCCGGGCGCTTGACCTGATGTACGGTGGAAGTAAAGGTGAATTGAATTACCAGATCGCCCTGCACAGCTATCAAACGGATGGCGATATGGGAAAAGAGAGGCCCGATCCGGGGAATTATTTTCATAACAATGTTGAGCCCTTTACCTTGACGCAGGATTATGATGGCGCAGGCGCCTACCAGACAGACGTTGCAAATGCCTCGGGAGGCACCCCCCTTGGAGACGGCTTCAATACGGAAAAGGACGACATCTCCCTACGCCTGAAAATCTCAAACAGTTCTTCCGAACTCGGATTCTTCTACTGGGAGAAAAAGGACGGGCTCGGAAGCTATGTGCCGGGCTACGAATATGATGCAACCAATTCGAATTTTATCGTTCATCACCGTGGATACCACATCTACCTGAAGAACGATTATGAATTATCTCCAGACGAGAGCGCCAGCCTGAGTTCCACACTCTGGTACCGGGTAAACGAACAGGTCCCCGATACCGGGTTTGAATATACCTACCGCTTTCCCGAGTTGAAGAAAAGTTACCACAGTAACAGCAATCAGGTTGGGATCGACGAGCAACTGAATGTTAAACTCAGTGATAACCACAAGCTTGTTGCCGGCGGCAGGTACATGATGAGCCGCAAGATGGAGCAGGTTGTTTCTCTCGGCGCTGAACAGGACTCAGGTTCTTCATACACCGATTCATCCTGGAGCATCGCCAGTGGCGGTGGAGGTCTTGGACAGAAAGAAAATGTTTCCATTTACGTGGAAAATGAATATGCACTCTATGGCCTTTTTGAGGGCAACGTAAATGAAAAGATGAAATATTCGGTTGGAGGACGCTACGACCATGGTTCTGAGTATGGCGATACAACGAATCCGAGAGCAGGGTTAGTTAGATCAAATAACGAGTCCTGGACAACAAAATTGATGTACGGGAGCGCTTACCGTCAGCCCTCTCTCTTCGAACTGCACGACGAACACAGGCACAATGAAGACCTTGCGCCGGAAAAGATTGACACCTATGAGTTGGAAAACAACTTCTCCCTGTCCGGGGGGAATTCTTCTTTCTTTAAGGAGGCAGGCATCAAGGTCAACCTCTTCTACTCAGAGCTTAAAGATACAATATCGACGGTGCCGGACGCTACCCGTGCCGGGGGACTGCGCTATGACAATATCGATAAATCAAAAACAAGGGGCCTATCGACACAGGTCGATGTTCAGGTTGCTAAAAAACTCTCCCTTTACATGAATTATATTTTCACGGAAGGAATGACAGCGGGAGAAAGCTGGGGAGATATCGACAATGTGGCCAAAAACAAGATCAATGCAGGGCTCAACTGGCTTGCCTTCTCCGACCATTTAAATGTCAACGTGAGGACAAACTATGTGGGCAGGCGCAAAGTTCCCGTTGACAATTCTTACTTCACCGGTCATGCGCCGGGTTACACAAAGACCAACCTCGCCCTGACCCTGAAAAATTTCTTCGGAAAGAGAAAGATCGAACCGCAACTGATTGTAAAAAATCTTTTTGACAAGGAATATTTTGGAGTGGGGAGACAACAGGGGAACAGCGACAGAACACTCTATGATCCGGTCACCAACCCGAATCCCCCCGGCTTCATTCCTCCCTATCATCCACAACCGGGCAGGACATTCTATTTCAATGTAAGGTTCATTTTCTAAAACTCAACCTGTTGAATAAGCCGGGGCCCGACAAGCAGTTGATCCTAACATGAATGGAAAAAGGAATCTCATAACGAAGCACTGTTTCATTTACCTCATTGCCTTCCTTGTCGGCATTTCAGTAACGCTCTATCACTCCACTCCCCACGCCGAAGAGACATCCGCCACTTATGATGACGTTCTTGCCGGATTTATTATTAACATGCTTAGCTTTGTCGAATGGCCTGAAGGCTCCTTCCCTGAGAAAAACAGTCCAATAAAAGTAGCTGTTCTAAACAGACAGGATCTCTACCTTTCCATGGCAGACATGGTCGAAAATAAGAGGGGTAAGCAAAAGATAGAGATAAGAAAAGTAAGTGACACTAAGGGGTTGGAGAAATTTAATGTCGTCTTTATAAGTCATGAAAACCTCAAAGGCGCCTCTGCGATTATCAAACGGTTAACCCACCGGCCCACACTGATTGTTGGGGATATGAAAGGATTCGCCGAGACGGGCGGCATGATCAACTTTTACCTCAATAAGGGGCGGGTACGTTTCGAGATCAATCCGGTCGCCTCGAAAAAAGCAGGTCTGAAAATTAGTTCGGAACTGCTGAAACTGGCCCGGATTGCGGGAGAGAGATAAGGTCAGGCATGGGCAAACAATCTTTTTCATTCAGGGACGCCTCGCTGAAATTCAAGCTTACGACGCTCACCATGCTCACAAGCGCCGTCTCCCTAATTGTTGCCTGCTTTATTTTCATATCGGCCGATTTATTCCTGGAATGGAAACACCTTAAAAGTATGCTCGCAGTCGATGCCGCCGTTATCGGAGACAGTTGCCGTTCGGCCATCCTTTTTGAGGACAGGGAGTTTGTTGAAAAAACACTATCCTCATTGCAGGAGAACAAGATCATCGTTTCGGCAGCCGTATACGATAAGGAAGGCGAACTTTTTGCCGAGTATTACCGTAATGGAGATGTTTCGGCTCTCATTCCATCCAAGGTGGAGATGCCGGGATACCGCTACGAAAATGGGAACCTGCTCCTTTTTCACCAAATCAGGTTTGGCGAAGACCCGGCGGGCATGATTTTCCTCCGTTCCAACCTTGACACGTTAAAAGAGGTTGTGATTACATTTGTACTGCTGGGCCTTATTGCGTTTATCCTCGCCTCTCTGGTCGCTTTTTTCGTCTGGTCACGGCTTCAGAGAGTAGTCACAGAACCCGTGTCACTCATGGCGAAAAGCATTGCAAGAATTACTGAAAACAATGATTACTCAACGAGGGTAGGACGGCATGGCAGGGATGAACTGGGCACTCTAATAGACGGGTTTAACGGCATGCTTGACCAGGTTGAAGAGAGGGACCGCAAGTTGGAGGAATATTCAAAAGGCCTGGAAGTCCAGATCGCCGAACGTACGACTGAGTTGCAGGAAGCGAAGGAAGCCGCTGAAACTGCAAACAACGCCAAATCAGACTTCCTGGCCAGCATGTCTCACGAACTGAGAACCCCTTTAAATGCCATTATCGGCTTTTCAGAAGTTCTCTCAATCGGTCTTGCCGGGGAAATGCCGGAGCGGCAGAAAGAATTTGTAGGCGACATTCATCGCAGCGGGGAACTCCTTCTTTCCATCATTAATGATATCCTTGATCTCAGCAAGGTGGAAGCAGGGAAGATGGAACTGGAATACTCCGAGGTACATATGAAGAAGATTATTGAGAGGAGCCTGCTTTTCTTTAAAGAAAAAGCGTTAAAGAAGCAGCTTTCTCTGGATACTGAAATAGAGAGCAACCTTGACAAGCTGCTTGCCGATGAACTGAGGCTTAAACAAGTCGTTGTCAACCTCCTTAGCAATGCCGTAAAGTTTACACCCGAAGGCGGGACAATAAAGGTTTCAGCCAGAAACAATGATGACGGTTATGCTCAGATTACCGTTAAAGACTCGGGTAGAGGCATCAGAGAGGATGACATTCCAAAACTTTTCCAACCTTTTCAGCAGTTAAGAAAAGAGAAGGGGGAGCAAAGGGAAGGGACCGGCCTTGGCCTTGTGATCTGCAAAAAGATCGTCCAACTTCATGGCGGAAATATCTGGATAGAAAGCGAGTTTGGCAAGGGGTGCCGGTTTATTTTCACTATTCCCATGAAAGGCAATCAGGAAGTTTTGCAGACAGGCAATGATTCTGCGGATTGAACCTGATCAAGGATTGCAGATGGCGTAATGATTGATCAATTTTAGAAGCTCTATCTTCTTGATCGGCTTGCTATAATGAGCGTCACAGCCCGCATCGATGCTCTTTTGCTTCAATTCCTTAAGGGCATGGGCCGTCACAGCGACAACGGGAGTAGGCTCTCGCCTCTCTTTTCTTTCAATCGCCCTGATCTTTTTGGTTGCCGTGTAGCCGTCCATAACGGGCATCTCCATATCCATGAGGATCAGGTTGTATCGGCCTGAGTAGAATTTCTCCACGGCGATCTTGCCGTTTTCCGCCACATCGATGGTGTGCGGCGTCTTCCTCAGAAATCGCTCTATCAACAACCGGACATCTTCCGTATCTTCAACGAGCAGGATATTCAGGGGCTGAGAGCTGTTAATATACGACTCCACTTCCGTCACTGCATCGGCCGCTTTAGCATTGGAGGTCATTTTTTCCTGCAAAGCGAGCGTAAGAGTGAAGAAGAAGGTACTCCCCTTCCCTTCTTCGCTCTCCACCCAGATACGGCCGCCCATCATCTCCACGAGTTTTTTTGAGATAAAGAGGCCGAGCCCCGTTCCGCCGTAGCGCCTGCTGGATGTAGAGTTAACTTGCGTAAAGCTGTCGAAGATATGCTCCGCCTTTTCCTTAGGAATACCGACGCCCGTGTCCTTCACAGCGAAGATGAGTTCTACCCGGTCGTCCTCCCGTCTTTCTTCTTTCCTAAGAACAGTAAGTGAAACCTTTCCCTTTGGTGTAAACTTGACGGCATTCCCAATCACGTTTGTGAGAACCTGCCTGAGGCGGAGAGGATCGCCCTTCAGGGCGAGAGGGACATTCCTGTCCAACCTGTAGGTGAGTTGAACATCCTTCTTACTCACCTCTTTACAAAACATATTGATGAGTGTGGAAATCTCAAAATCAAGATTGAGTTCTGCCTCTGCAATCTCGATGAGGCCCGCTTCTATCTTGGAAAGGTCGAGAGTGTCGTTAACGATGTCGAGGAGGTTTTCACTCCCCTTTTCAAGCAACGCAAGGTTTTCACGCTGTTCCTTGTCGAGTGTTCCCTCCTTCATCAGTTCCACCATGCCGATGATCGACGTGAGGGGGGTGCGGATCTCGTGGCTTATGTTGGAAACAAACTCACTCTTGACCACACTCGCAGTTTCCGCCAAATTCCTCGCCTCTATGAGCTCTTTTTCTGTTTGCTGCAATTCGAGGATATGCCTCTTCAACGGTTTATAGAGAAAAACATAGAGGAGGGGGAAGACAACCAGAATCAGGGAAAGAGAATCGAAGATCGCCTCGAGATAGGGAGGATAGGCCTCGAGGTTAAGAAAATACATGATTGCAAACTCGACCAAAAAGATCGCGGTTGCAATCAGGATGAGGTTTCGTATTGGCAGATGCATGCTTCTCATTTTTTCACCCCGTTAGACTCATAGTATGGGGAGAGGCCAAAAAACTACCGCCCTCTCAAATAGGATGGTAATATCTTTGTCTGGATTCACTTATTCTACCCCGTTTCAATAAATAGTCAAATATTAAACGCCACCCGCCTGCCGGACGCCTGAAAGGTTCCAGTTTAGCAGAATTTCACGCAGCGTCTTCTTTTTCTCTGTCTTTACAATCCGGGACAGGTCTTTAACGAGATCATCAAGTTCGCGCACCTGAGCGGCAAGACTGGTGCTCGTCTCTGCAAGGGTGTTGGCATGTCCCACGCTTGCTTGCGTGACGCCGTCTATGGTGGTCATGCTCTTGCTGATGTGGGCTGTGCCGTCTACCTGCTGTTCATTGTCGGATACAACCTGAGAGATAACGTCGGAGATATTCGAAATCCCCTCCACAATCTGGTTGAGGTTCCCCTCCACCTCTTCCACGATGCGAACGCCCGATTCGGCATTTGTTTGAGAATCGCTGATAAGAGATGCCGTAGACTGGGCCGCCTCGGCAGACCGGAGCGCCAGGTTCTTCACCTCCTCGGCAACGACTGAAAAACCCTTGCCCGATTCTCCCGCGCGCGCCGCTTCCACGGCGGCATTGAGGGCGAGCATCTTCGTCTGGAAGGCGATTTCATCTATCGTTTTAATAATATGGGCCGTCTTGTCGGAAGAGGACTTGATGGAGCTTATGGCGTCAGACATGACCGAGAGAGACGATTTCCCCTTCTCAACCACAGTCTGCACACCGTTTACCGTCTCACGGGCCGAATTGGTATTAAAAAGCGTTTGAGCTCCCGTTGCGGTGATCTCTTCAATCGACGCCGACGTATTCTCGATGCTGGCCGCCTGAAGACCGGCATCATCGGCAATCTTCCTGCTCGCTTCGGACACGGATTCCGACATTTTCCTCATTTGGTCGAAACGGTTTTTCATCCCCTCGATCACTACTTTGACTTTTGCAACTCTTGCGCTTTCCCGCACCTTCGTGAATGTAACGATAGCGATAATCAGCATGACGAGATAAAATGCGGACAGCTTCACCTGGAAGGTCTTATTAAGTGCTGCGGCCTTCGCTGTGAAGAGAGGAATGTCTGTGAGATAGGTCATCTCCCAGCCCGACAGGGTACGAGCTTCCAGATTACTCCGGATAACGAACTCAGGAGTGTTCCCCCTTAAAACATCTTTAATCTTCGAAGAAAGCGAGGCGTGGCGCCGGTCTGAAACAATAACGTTCTGTTCCAGGTTTTTAATCACAAAGGAGGCGGGACGCTCCGGCATCTCCCATCCTTCGGCCAGCATGTTTGCCCGGTCTTCATCGGTAACGACCACGAAAGGCCGGTCGATGAGCATCGCCTCGAAGATGTTGGACCGCACGATGACGCTGATGATGCCGATGAATCGCTGTTCTTTATCGTCTGCGTAGATGGGGACGGAAAAGAGCATACCGGCGGCGTCCTTTTCGTTGTCGTCGCTTTTGGAGAGATACTGGGTATTGTCGCAGGTCCTCATCTCGGGTGAGACGTGAACGGGGATGGTGTCGAGTGAATCCGAAAATTCCTTTTTAAATACGGGGAAATCTGTCTCTAACATAGTAATTTGTTTCAGGTAGTACCGGTATTCATCCCCTTCGTATTCCTCGGGAAAATCGGCATCGTGATGTCCTTCCTCTTCACCTGCCTCCCCCTCTTCCTCGCGGACTATGAGTTGATCATACATGAAAAAAGGCGTCTCCCCCCCATCGGGATCAAATCCCTTCAATATTGCGTAGACCTCGGAAATGCTCACGTTAGAGGCGAGGTTGTTGTATATTTGCTGCACCGTCATCTGCGCATCGACTGAGAACCTGCTCCCATCGAATTTATGCTCAAACCCGGCAGGCAGGTTCCCCCCTTTCAGAGATCGGATGCTCGGCAGCAGCGATATGGTCCGGGCGCCCTGATAGATTTGAGTGAAGGCGTCTTCCAGCTTTCGCGCCATGGCGTCGGCCACCGATTGTTCCCTGTCGAGGAAGGCGGTCTTTTCATTGGCGAGACTCTCCTCATGCTCACCGTAGAGGGACCAGGTCCCTGCCAGTAAGACCAGCGTAATCAAAACGCCGCCAACAATGTATCCATAGCTGTTTTTTATCTTCTTCATCGTCATCACTCCTCTCTCAGGGTTCTTTCACCGGTTTAAATTATCCTCCTCTACATATTCACCCCGGCTTGACTTGAAGGCACTCGACACCTTTTCTATCAGGTCCGCCGAAACAAAAGGTTTTTCAACATAATCATGGGCGCAGTCCGGCAACAGCCTCTCCCAGGTCTTCTTCTCTTCATCTGCGGCGGTTAAAATGATGATCGGTGTATGTTTTCCCTTCCCTTTCAAAACCGCGCAAATGGAAATGCCGTCCACTTCCAGCGCCAGGAGATCGAGAACGATGGCGCCAAGACGAACCCTGCCGAGGATTTCCAAAGCTTCATCAGAGCACTGTGCAGTTTCAACGGCGTATCCCTTTGCCATGAAGAGGCATTGAAGCATCCTCCTGACCAATTTGCCGTCTGCCACAATCATGATTTTTTTCCCGGCGTGATTCATCCTCTTTTCTCCTTTACTTAAAGGAAATGATTGGCTTCTGCAGGTTCCTAGAATTCCTTGAATTCATCATCTTTTAAAGGGATAATATCTTCAGGCTTTACAACCCTGCTCCGCGCCTGAAGCTGCGTGTTCGCCACAACGGGAAGGACAGACTTCTCCTTCCCATTCCCGCCACGCTTCACCGCGCTAGCGGGTGCGGCTGCCATTCGCGCACGACCTCGCCCGTTCCCATTCCGGGACCGGCTTCGTCCATTGCCTGAAGAGAGTGATCCATCGAAGCCGTTGTCGCTCCCGCCAACGACGGAAACGAGGTTAACCACGATATCCTTGAGCCCTTCCGCTTGAGAGGAAAGTTCTTCGCTGGCAGAGGAAGACTCTTCAGATAAGGCGGAGTTCTGCTGCGTCACCTGGTCCATCTGGGTGATCGCCTGCGTCACCTGCCTGATGCCGTCGGCCTGCTCCTTCGAGGCTCCGGCAATCTCGGCCACGAGGTCGGAAACCTTGGTGGCATTCAGGACGATATCGTCGAGCACCTCGCCCGCGTCAGTAGCGAGCTTGCGCCCCTCCTGCGCCTTGGAGGTGCTCCCCTCGATTAGTGCAGAGGTACTCTTCGCCGCCTCGGCCGACCTTCCGGCGAGGTTCCTCACCTCTTCGGCCACCACGGCAAAGCCTTTGCCGTGCTCCCCCGCCCTCGCCGCTTCGACGGCGGCATTGAGTGCCAGCAGGTTCGTCTGGAAGGCGATCTCATCGATGACCTTGATGATTTTCGAGACCTCTATACTGCTTTGGTTGATCTCCTCTACTGACTGGATCATCTTCTGAACGGAGAAGGCCCCTTTTTCTGCCGTCTCCCTGGCCACCATGGAAAGCTGGTTCGCCTCGCCTGCATTGTCGGCGTTCTGCTGGATAGTGGAGGCGATTTCCTCAAGGGACGATGATGTCTCCTCCAACGAAGCCGCCTGCTCCGTTGATCCTTCTGCAAGAGCCTGGCTCGAGGACGAAAGCTGCCCCGAGGCGGAAGCGACCTGGTCCGCCCCTTCTGCAATGTCCGCCGATATCTGCTTCAACTCCCGGTTGATGCTCCGCGAGATCATAATGGCCGCTCCCAGACCGAGCAGGATTCCGATTGCGGCAGCAACTAAGGTAATAAACTTGGTTGAATCTGCGTTCCCCGTCGTCTCCTTCACCTGGGCGTTGAAGTCTTCATTCACCCTTTCGACCAGTTTGTTCACGCTGGCCGCCATGGCGATGGCTGTCGCATCAAAGTCTTCCATAATAACGTTACCCGCTTCCTGTCCATCCTTGATATAGGTCTTCGCCATCCTGAGTCCCGTGGCATAATAGTCATCGAAGCGCCGGTTCATCTCGCTGAGGTCGGACCTGTGTTTCGGATCGAGACGGTTCAGTTCATCCATCGTCCTTTTGAAGGTAGCCGCCCACTCTGCCGCTTCATCGATCACCTCCACGTCTCCTGTGGCGCTTGCATCGGTAAGGAACTGCTGCACCTGGATGGCCGAAAACTTTGTCGTAGCATAAAGGTCGGTCACCTGTTTGGAATCTTCGATAACCCTTAGATCTGCGGCGATCTCCCTGAAAATAAGCGTCGAGTAGATCGTCAGCCCAGCAAGGATGACGATAATCGCCCCGAACCCCACAATAAGCCTTTTACCAATTGTCATATCCTGAAACATAGTTAACCTCCCTTTTATTAGTGTATGCTGCTTTCAGCTATTTTCAATTCATCGGAGGTGAGCACCTTGGCAATATCGAGGAGCACCTTCACTTTCTCATTCACCTTGCCCATGCCGAGGATGTAATCCATATTCAGGCGGGTACCGAAATCGGGCGTATCCTCAATATCTCCCTCATCGATATGCACCACCTCGGAGACCGTATCCACGACAATCCCCATCATCAATTCACCCACATCGACGACGATGATGCAGGTCCGCGCGCTGTAATCTTCTGCATCGAGGGAAAATTTTCTTCTCAGATCGATGACGGGAATCACCTGCCCTCTCAGGTTTATTACCCCCTTGATATATTCGGGTGTATCCGGCACCTGGGTAATCTCCATGATACCGATAATCTCCCTCACCTTGAGAATTTCGAGGCCATACTCCTCTCCCTTCAACTGGAAGGTGAGAAATTTCCCTCCTCTCGTTCCATTGTCTTCCTTAATTATCTCGCTGTTTTCCATGATTTTTCCTCTCTCTCTCAAGCTGAAGGTTTCTCCTTTTTAATTCAGTTTTCCCTGATCTATTCATTTTTTATCCGACTCCTCGTCGTCGTTTTTTAAGCATCTTCCACTCACAGTAGAGTGGGCACTTCTCATATTGATGTCCGCAGTAGTAAACGATCTTCTCCACATTTCGACTGCACACATCGGTGCAGTAACATCCGTCCAGCGGCGACTCTACAAGCGGACAGGGATCGTTAGTATCTTTTTTTCTCACCTTCATTTTCCTCCCTGTCATTTAAGATGTCACATTAACGTAGAGAAACAGAGAACCGATTACTAGCACACATATATGCTATTTCATTATCCGTGCCAAAAGAGGGCAGGGAAGCTTAGATTTAATTTACACTTGATTATCAGTAAGATAGAGATTGCTAAAGGAAAAAGGCCAAGAGGAGTGCCATTCAATATGTGCCACTAAGTGTGGCAAGCGGCACACATTTGTGCCACATTGTCACACTAATGCCTCCCCTCCTTGACAAGGAAGGGATTAAGGGGAGGTCAAACAGTTAAACCGGCGCGCCGGAACAATAAAGGGGAATTACAATCAATCGATATTAAAGAGGGAGATTTTCCGGTAGAGTGTGCGGCGGCTTATGCCGAGGAGGCGCGCCGCCTTTGTGCGATTGCCCAACGCCCTTTTCAGGGCTTCCAGGATTTTTGCACGATTCACATCCGTCGATTTATTTGATTCCTCATCTTCAAAGAAACTCTCTTCGAAAAGTTCACGGGGAAGATGGTCTTTGGTAATCTGCTCGCCCCGGCAATGAACGAAGGCGTGTTCGACAGCGTGTTTCAGTTCTCTCACGTTGCCCGGCCAGTGGTAGGAAAGTATGGCCTCTTTCGCTTCATTCGAAAGGCCGACAATCCTGCGGGAAAAGCTCTCGTTAAAAAATTCGATGAAGTGCTCCGTAAGAGGCATGATATCCTCCCGCCTGTCCCTGAGTGGCGGGAAATTGAGATCCACCACCTTCAGCCGGTAGTAGAGGTCTTCCCTGAACGCCCCTTCTTTCACCTTCTTCAGAAGATCGCAATTGGTTGCCGCAAGTACTCTCACGTCCACCCTGATCGGCTTCGAAGAGCCGACACGCTCGAACTCCATCTCCTGCAAGACCCTCAGTAACCTCACCTGCATACGGAGCGTCATCTCCCCGATCTCATCGAGAAAGAGAGTCCCGCCGTCGGCGATCTCGAAGCGGCCCGCCGTATCTTTAATCGCCCCCGTAAAGGCTCCCTTCACATGACCGAAGAGTTCGCTTTCGAGCAGGGTCTCGGGGAGTGCGGCGCAGTTCACCTTGACGAGAGGTCCGTCGCTCCGCTCGCCAAGGTAGTGGATCGCCTCTGCCGCAAGCTCTTTACCCGTTCCGCTTTCACCGGTAATGAGGACCGTGCTATCGACAGAGGAGAGCACCTCGATGAGCGAGAAGAGTTCCTGCATGAGGCCGCTCTCACCGATGATGTTTCGAAGCTGTTTCCTCTCTCCAAGATTCCGCTCCAGTTCATTGATACGGGTCACGTCGCGAAAAACGAGGACCGCGCCTGCCACGGCACCCTCCCCGTCCAGCAGCGGTGAAGCCGTCAAGGTGACCGTAGTGCCTGTTTTTTTCTTTCCGCTCACGGCCAGGTTGTCGATCACGACGGAGGCGCCTTTTTCGAAGACCTCCTTCAGTTCACCGGGACGTCTCCCCTTAAAGATGATGTCGAGGCACGCGGGGCCTTCCCCGGCAAGGGCCTCCTTCGAATAACCGCAAAGCCTCTCCATGGCACCGTTCATCTCCATGAGGTTGAATTCCCGGTCTATAGATAAGATGCCGTCCTGCACACCTTTGAAGATAGCATCCAGGTTCGCCCGGTAGGTCTCCTTCTCTTCGATGAGCCGCCGGTGTTCCAGGGCCAGCCTGGCGACCCGAAGGAGCATATCCTGTCTGACCGGTTTCGATATATAGTCGAATGCACCGAGCCTGACCGCCTCCATGGCCGTCTTCATGTCGGGCGCACCGGTTACCATGACAACCGGCGTGCGCGGACTCACTTCCCGCACATATCCGAGCAGATCGATACCGGTCTTTCCGCCGAGGAGGATGTCGGCAAATACGAGGTCGTATGAACCAACCGAGAGTTTCTCCTTCGCCTCGCTAAAGTTTACTGCCGTCTCCACCTCGTATCCCTCGCTAAGCAAAAAATCCTTAAAGGTAAAGCGTATGCTCTCCTCATCATCGACAACAAGTATCTTCTCTTTCATCACGTATCCTCCTTTGCTTTAATGACGGGCAGATCGACCATGATGCGTGTATATTCCCCCTCCTCGGCCTCGCAGTGGAGCCGCCCGCCATGGTCGCTCACGATGCCGTGGCTGATGCTAAGCCCAAGCCCCGTCCCCTCCTGCTTCGGCTTGGTGGAAAAGAAGGGGTCGAACATCTTCTCCCGGACTCCAGCGGGAATACCCGGCCCATGGTCATGGAAGATGACCCGTACGTAGCGGCCATCGGCACCCTCTATCTCTTCGGACGAAATCTCCAGCTTCTTCTCCGGGCTCCCATTGCTGAATTTCTCATTCAGGGCGTAGCGCGCATTATTCATGATGTTGAGGAAAACCTGCTGAAGCTGCTGGTGATGGGCCTTCACCCTCGGCAGTGTATCATCCATATCAATGGTGAGAGCGATATGCTCTTTTTCGAACTGTTTTCGCGTAAGCGTGAGGCAATCACTAAGGACACCGGAAAGGCTAACCTCTTCCTTCCCCTCCCGCCTGCCTTCGCGGGCAAAGGAGAGGAGCCCCCGCACTATGACCGCCACCCGGTCCCCTTCGGCCATGATGCGTCCTGCCACATCGAAGGTGTCGCTCCCCCTGGGATTCTTGTTCACCAGCATCTGGGCGTAATTGATGATGCCGTTTATGGGATTGTTGATCTCGTGGGCCACACCTGCCGCCAGTTCCCCAAGTGATGCAAGGTGGCTTGCCGTCATCGCCTCTTCCTGGAGTTTGATCTTATCTGTTACGTCGGTCGCAATCTCGATCACCTTGGTCACCTTCCCCGTTTCATCCTTAATCGGGTAGGCTCTCACCACGTTTATCCTTCCATCGGGCCGCGTAATGCGGCTTTCGGCCGCCTCACCGGTCTCGAAGCTCTTTAGCGTTGGGCAATCCTCACAAACACTTTTCTGACCGTGGCAGATATCGTAACAATGACCCTTCGTCCCGCCCCTTGCGTTCGTACCGTTGCCGCACTTGCAGCTCTTGTTGGCCCACTCGATTTCGAGGTCGGGCGAGAGGAGGATCAGGCTGTCGGGGATGGCGTCGAGAAGGGTATTGAATTCCTGGCTGAGGCTTCTAAATTCCCCCTCGCTTTCCCTAAGCGCCGTTTCTACCTTCTCCCGTTCGGCAATCTCATCTTTTAGCAGGATGTTCGATTCCTTCAGGTTGGCCGTCCGTTCCTCTACGCGCACCTCCAGCTTGTCGTGGGCCTCTCTCAGGGCTGCCTTCGCCTGCTTCAACTCCTCGATATTACGAACCATGGGCCGGACGACGACGAGAAAAAAGAGGGGTGAGGCGAGGATAGTGAGGAGGAAGGCGTCTATAATCGCCTCGTTGAAGGTCGGCAGAGGGGGGATGAGGGTAAAAAAGGCCATGATAACGGCTTCAAAGATAAATATGGTAACAAGAAGGAGGATGAAGATCGGGAAAGGCCTGAGGTAGGGGGTTGTCATCTCATCTCTCTTTTCTTGTTCTTCCATTGCGATCCTTTTAAGTCAGGGTGTTTAAAGCCCACCACCATTATTCTAACGCCCCCTGCCCCCCTCTTAGTCTAAGTGGGGGAACATCGGCCCCTCCTCTTAAGACAGTGTGCCCTTTGGGTATAAAGGGAGGTTGGGAGGAGTTATGATTAGCTGTAAAAGACTCTCTATCATTTACACCACTGTTTAGAGTATAACATGCAGTCGGTTGAAGGAAAAGCGCCCCGCCCTCTCCCTGGAGTCGGCTATCATTGTCTTCACCTCTGTTTTTTTAGATTCAGCAGAGTGTGGAAGGGTGCAGGGAAAAGGGGGTTGAGACGGGGGATAGGTGGTGATTATCTAATATCAAATAATTTCAATGGAGGTTACGCATATTTGCGATAAGTGCGGAGTTCCCGCTCCATCAATCAACCGTGCATTTTGAATGTCAAAGTTTGACTGCCCCAGCACTTCGGCCTTGAAAATAACCGTCATTAAAACGCCGGAACCATCTATTTAGATGTTTCGGTGTGTACCCACGGGGCATAAATCTCGCACCTAAACAGACGATTAATTTCAGCGCGGGGACGCACCGAAATATCAAAAAAGCTGTCGTCCCCCCTCTTGGGTTAAGAGGGGGTTAGGGGGCGTTACGAGCGTTGGCATCCTCTTACCTGTACTTTCATTATCATAACCCCTCCCAACCTCCCCTTATACCCAAAGGGCACACTGTCTTAAGAGGAGGGGTCTTGTCTCCCCTCTTAAGATAAGAGGGGATTAAGGGGAGTTATGACCAGATTTTAGACAGCATATCTTTAATTCTTGACATTCCCTCCAATTATGATACTTTTACAGTCACTTACCCACCCTGTTACGCACACCACGGTTAATCATCTTATGCTCTTGGGGGAGAAGCAAAACTATTATTCATCATACGTAACGAAAAGAAATATAGCTGAGAGATAAGCATGCGTGAAGAGGAAAAAA
>CBDVDA010000011.1:0-39929 GCA_965372635.1 uncultured bacterium
TGGCATATTACCAGAATGGAATCTTGCGGATAGAAATTTACCCTTCAATCTACAAAAAACTGAAAAAATAGTTTGGGTGTTTAAAGTCGTAAATTACTATGAGCAAAAAACCAGAACTCGCTATGTCGGCGGGTCTCAAGGAGTAAGTATTCGAATAGCCAAAGGCTTGTATTACCGAGTTGGTGCTTTTAAAGGTGAGCGCGTCCAAACATCAGAAACCATACATGCAGACACAGGTTTATTAGGTGTTACGAATAAACATATATATTTTGCAGGCTCGTCAAAAAGCTTCCGTATCAATTACAACAAAATAGTTTCATTTGAGCCTTTCTCTGACGGAATAAGTATACAAAGAGATGCGCAAACGGCAAAGCCACAATCATTTACTACGGATGATGGCTGGTTTACATACAATCTCATTACAAATTTGGCTCAGATGTGAAGGCTTCTAACAATTCGTCCAACTGGACCGGCGCAGAAAACGCGCCTTCAAGTTAACTCAAACGTTCAAGTAGTAATTCTCAAACAACTCTAATCAGAATGCCTATTCAAGAAAAAAGCGGAATCTGCGAAGCTTGCAATAAGCAGGTTATGGTCAGACGTAAGGGTACTAATCATCTATTGCACTTGATCTTATCCATATTGACAGGAGGCTTTTGGATTATTGTTTGGATTTTGGCATATATATTCATTGATGATTGGCGTTGCAGTCAATGTGGCAGCACCAAAATCAGCCAAGTTGAATAAAACCTCTAAACAAGGCAAATCCACTCGGACAGCAGAAAAGCACCGCTCCTTCGTCTCTCTGCTTTTTGCTTCCGTTGATTTGCAACGTTACTTTCAATCAGTAATCCTCAAATTATTTTTGTCTTAATTTTGTTGCTTTGTAGGTGTAATGAATAAGCCCCCTGGACAGCAAGCTCCCCTTCTTCTATAATCCACCCCATGCACGCCCTTGTTTATAAAGATAACAAACTGACTTTTCAGAGCGAATACCCCACGCCGGAGCGGCAGCCGGGCGAGGCGCTCGTCCGGGTCCGGCTTGCCGGTATTTGTTCCACCGACATGGAGATCATGAAGGGATACATGGGGTTCGAGGGGGTGCCGGGGCATGAGTTTGTCGGTGTCGTTGAAGCATGCGACGACGAATCGCTTCTCGGAGAGCGGGTGGTGGGGGAAATCAACGCCGGGTGTGGTGACTGTGAACTCTGCCGGTCGGGCATGGAGAACCACTGCGCCGAGCGGACGGTCCTCGGCATTCTCGGGCGGGACGGCGCTTTCGCCGACTATCTCACTTTACCTGGGAAGAATCTCCACATCGTTCCTGATAGCGTAGCCGACGAAGAAGCGGTTTTTTCAGAGCCGCTGGCGGCTGCCTTCGAGATACCGGAGCAGGTGAATATTAAGAAGAGTGACCGTGTCTGCGTGCTCGGCGACGGACGGCTCGGGCTTCTCGCGGCCCAGGTGCTTTCTCTCACAGGGTGCAGTCTCACCTTGTCTGGCCGCCACGAGGAAAAGATGGGCCTTTTAGGCGGGCGGGGAATCAAAACCGGGGCGTCTCTTGAAAAAAAGAGTTTTCATATCGTCATCGACTGTACCGGTTCCGAAAGCGGCCTCTCTGAGGCTTTTGATCTCGTTAGGCCGCGCGGGACGGTTGTGCTAAAGACTACCATGGCCGAACGGTCAAAGGTAGATTTGAACCGTGCCGTCATCGACGAGATCAGCATTGTTGGGTCTCGCTGCGGGCCTTTTGTTCCGGCCTTAAACTTTCTTAAAGAGGGAACGGTTTCTGTCCGAGAAATGATTGATAAAACCTTTCCCCTCGAAAAAGGGGTGGAGGCTTTTGACTATGTGAGAGAAAAACGTCCCCTCAAGGTACTCATCGACATGCAGGCTTAGACCGGCCTTTTGTCCACTCTCAGGAATTCTTTTCGAAAACCGCCCATAGCACGGTAGGTGATGAAATAAAAAAGAGGATTGACGGCGAGATTCTTGAGCAGGTAGCGGTTGCCTATCTGGTCAAGGAGCAGGTGGAGGCCGACGCCATAGAAAATTCCCGTAAGAATAGGGTCGGGATAGTGGTAAAGATAGAGTCCGAAGAGGGCGTAGAATTCGTAGGAATGAAAGAAAAGAATGATCCTTTCCCATCGCCCTTCGTCGCACCAGCTGAACATTCCCCTTATGGAAAACCGTTCGTCCGAAAGCAGGAGATAATCGAAGAGATGATCGACGTCGATGAAGATGCCGCTTAAAAGAGCCGCTGCCGCCATGGCGAGAGAGTCCTCGGCTGCATAGAGTCCCCCCGCAAGGAGGGCCGAGGTGGCGATATGGGTTTTGACTGTCATGGTTTTGCAGCGTAAGATAGAGATTATTTCTGTTTATGTCAAGTTTTGCCTCCTCTCCGGGTCCTTTCGCTTCCTTTTCTTTCCGTTTTGTGGTAATAAATAGAGACTTTTCTGGGGAGCAGGCCATTGGAAACAATATTTATTGAGGAGACGATCCGGTATACGGGGAAAGAGTTGAAATCCCACTTTGCCTACCGCAATTTTAATATCACCGGCGATTCGCTGGTCGCCTTCACCGGGGGCTGCGAGGTGAAGATTGATGATCTCGTCGATCTCGCCGACGCCAAACGGAACGACGGCATTTTCAGCGAGGAGATGCTCCACTTTATCGGGGAGTTTTTCGATGACGATCTCGAAAAAACGATTCTCCGCCAGCGGCTTTTAATGTCTATCATCAAGGATGAAGTGGAGGCGAGAACGAAGTTGCTTCTCATGCGAGTGGGTGACGACGTCTACGACGGCGGCTCAAAACTGACCGTTTCCATCGCCACGGCATCGCCCGTATCGACCCTGATCCATGCGGCGGTGAACATCATTTCCGACGGCACTCCCGTCAAGACAAAGGGGCTGAATGATTACGGCATCGAGGCGAAGCCTTTCGCCGAGGCGATATTGAACCGCTTTAAAAAGGAGTTGGAAGGCATCCGTATAGCAAGGTGCAAAGTGAGAGGAGTTTCGTAAATAATCATGAGTGAAAGCGCCGCCATCTCAGAGATATTCTCCTCCGTACAGGGGGAAGGGCCTTATGTAGGGTTTCGCCAGATATTTGTAAGATTTCTCGATTGCAACCTCGATTGCAATTACTGCGACACGGAAAATGATCCCGCAAATGTTCCCAAATGTCGAATCGAAAAGACGCCCGGTCGTGGCGATTTCGAGATGGCCGCCAATCCCCTTTCTCTTGGCGCAATCAATAAAGCGATTGACGCGCTCGAAGGGCGGCCCTGGCTGCACCAGGCCGTAAGCCTCACCGGCGGGGAGCCGCTTCTTCACGCCGATTTTCTTGCTGATTTTTTGCCAACGCTGAAAGGGCGTTTCAACGTCTATCTCGAAACCAACGGCACTCTTCCGGTCGCTTTGCTTCGCGTGCTCGAATTGGTGGACATAATCGCCATGGACATGAAACTCCCCTGCACGGCAAAGACGGAGCCGCTCTGGGAGGAGCACCACCGTTTCCTGGAGCTGGCGGCCACGAAGGAGGCTTTTGTAAAAACTATCGTTTCAGCAGAGACGAAGGACGAGGATTTCATGACTGCTGTCGATCTCGCCTCTTCGGTGGACAACCGGCTCACTCTTATTCTTCAACCTATGACTGAAGTAAAAAGGGGCGATAACCCCCCCCCCTCGCCGGAAAGGCTGATGGCCTTGCAGGCTCTCGCCTCGGCGAAACTGAGAAATGTCCGCATTATCCCGCAGTCGCACCGGATGACGGGGATGCTGTAAAAAAAGGAGGTTCCTTTGGCTTTCAACGATCTCAGAGATTTTATCAAGCACCTCGAAAAAGAGGGGCAGCTAACGCGCATAAGTGCCGAGGTGGACCCGAATCTGGAAATGACGGAGATACAGAAACGGGTCCTCGAAGAGGGCGGTCCTGCGCTTTTATTTGAAAACCCGAAGGGTTCGGACGTGCAGGCTCTCGGAAACCTCTTCGGTACGGTAGAGCGTGTCGCTATGGCGATAGGGAAGAAACCTGAGGAACTCAGGGAGGTGGGGGAACTCCTCGCCATTTTAAAACAACCCGAACCGCCCAAGGGGTTTAAAGACGCCCTCGGAAAATGGCCGCTTTTAAAGCAGATGCTCAACATGCCGCCGAAAACAGTATCAAAGGCGGTCTGCCAGGAGGTGGTGCTTGAAGGCGACAAGGTTGACCTCGATAAATTCCCCATCCAGTCCTGCTGGCCCGGCGAGCCTGCGCCTCTCATCACCTGGCCCCTCGTTGTTACCAAAGATCCCGAAACGGAGATGCACAACATCGGCATCTACAGGATGCAAAAGCTCGGCAAAAACAAAACCATCATGCGCTGGCTTCACCACCGGGGCGGGGCGCAGCATCACGCAAAGTGGAAGGCGCTCGGAAAGAACACCCCCTGCGCCGTGGCGATAGGGGCCGACCCCGGCATGATTCTCGCCGCCGTCACGCCTGTGCCGGACACCCTTTCCGAATATTCTTTTGCGGGACTTTTGCGGGGCGGGAAAGTGGAGTTGGTTGAATGCAAAACGGTGCCGCTAAAGGTGCCCGCCTCGGCTGAAATTATCCTAGAAGGGGAAGTAAGTTTCGAGGAGACCGCTCCCGAAGGCCCCTACGGCGACCATACGGGCTACTACAACGCCGCCGAACCTTTTCCCGTTTTCAACATCAAATGCATCACCCACCGGAAAACCCCCATCTACATGACCACCTTCACAGGCCGCCCGCCCGACGAGCCTGCCATCCTCGCGCTGGCGCTAAACGAGATTTTTGTCCCCCTCCTAAAACAGGCCTTCCCCGAGATCGTCGATTTCCACCTCCCCATGGAGGCGTGCTCCTACCGCATGGCGGTAGTCTCCATCAAAAAGCAGTACCCCGGCCACGCCAAACGGGTCATGATGGGAGTCTGGAGTTTTCTTCGCCAGTTCATGTACACCAAATACGTCATCGTCGTAGATGACGACATCGACGTCCGTTCCTGGAAGGACGTCATCTGGGTCCTCTCCACACGAGTCGACCCTCTCCGCGACACCACCCTCATCGACCGCACCCCCATAGACTACCTCGACTTCGCCTCACCCGATGATTCCCTCGGTTCAAAAATGGGAATCGACGCCACTAACAAGATCGGCTCCGAAATCACCCGCGAATGGGGAACGCCGATTCAGATGGACGATGAGGTTGTGAAGCGTGTCACCGAACGGTGGGAGGAGTTGGGGCTGGGGAAACCCCCTCAATCCCCCTTACCTTAAGGGGGAAGCTTTTAATCCCCCCTCTTGGGGTAAGAGGGGGCTAGGGGGCGTTACTTATTATCCTGTCATTTTCAGCTTGAAAAGTTTACCCCGTGCCATTTACGGGGGGAATCCAGAGGTTTTGCTTTTATAAAAAAGGGGTGTCCATGAAAAAAGTCTTAATAAGCTACAGCCATGATTCGGAGGAACAGAAGGCAAGAGTCCCCGCCCTTTCTGACCGATTGTGCGCCGAGAGTGTCGATTGCACTATCGGAATCCCCGCCCGATGGCTGGCCGATCTGGATGGACAGGCAAGTGGAACAGGCCAATTACTTCCTCGTTGATGGCAGGACTGCGGGCTCTGACTCCGCCAATCTAGGCTCGAATCCTAGTACCTCAGCCAATTAAAAACTATCAATTCTACACCTGCCATCGTCACATTTTTTTCTGAACAGTTTCCCTAATCCCAGTCGATGCCTTGCAAAGCACCTGTATAAAAAGCTATACAGACTTC
Organism: uncultured bacterium; assembly: GCA_965372635.1. Lineage (GTDB taxonomy): Bacteria > Desulfobacterota > JADFVX01 > JADFVX01 > JADFVX01 > CBDVDA01. Next base: position 5,779 of record CBDVDA010000011.1, read on the forward strand.
TCAATAGAGGGAGTTTAGAGGGCCACCAAATCCAACCGAGTCCAAGGATTCGGTAAAGTTCGGCCAGTGCATATATTCCGAAGATTATCCGTCCATCAGGAAAGACGCCATGAATGCTTCCCATCAGTTCGTCCAGCGATTTACCGTATCGACCGGGATCGAACTCGGGGGCAGTGATATCTTCCTTCAGGAGCAGGCCTTTCCTGTCGCGGCGGAAGAGCCATTCCATTTCGGCGCTGCATAGTGGGCATTTGCCATCGTATAGTATCTTGAATTGCCAGGCGTCCATCTCAATTCAAACCGGTTTGGCTACCATGAGATAAAATACGATTACCATGGCTGGAAAGGCGATGGCGCCGAGCCAAAACCACCACTTTTCATATTTCCAGTATAGAGCGGAGAGTTCCCTATTGCCGTCATTCGCCTCTTTTGCCATATCACGCATCCGTATCTGAAGCCAAACGACAGGAACCCAGCAGATGCCCGCCAGAAAATAGAGGGCAAAAGAACCGATGATCCAGGGGGTGTAAAGATCGTAGTCCATTATATACATCATGGCGATACCGGATAAAGGCTGGATGATCACCGTTGGCGTCGTAAAGAGCCAATCGGCGAGCACCACGTTTCTTGCCGCAAAATAGATGGAAGGGACATCTCTGCTCAGGTTTGCGCGAAACATATAGAAGGCGCTCCCTACGCCGGTGCCGAAGAGAACGGTTGAACTGAGAATGTGAAGATATTTGAGCCATAGGTATTCCATGATTATTCCTCCGTAAACATTATTATTAAAATTGAGACAACTAAAGGGATGTTTTTGATTACCGGGCCGAAAGGGTGCAGCCAGAAGAGGGGCAGTTTGATCGTGATGATTAGAGAGTAGGCGATGATTAGAAATAGCTGGACAAGGCAAGTTAGTTTGAGTCGAAACCCTGTTATCATGGCTATCCCGAGGAGAAGATCGAGCAGTGATGCGCCGTAGAGTGCAAGGGGAAGCATGACGCCGCTCAGCCCCACCTGTTCCAGCAGGGCATAACTCTGCTCTACAGGATAAATGAAGGCCGAGATGACGCCAGCGGCAATCCAGATAAAGGCTATCGATAATCGCAGCAGTGGAAGAAGGAAATAGAGCCTTGAATGCCAAAAGTCGGCCTGCAACCTCGGCGTAGAATCCAAAACATCGTTTAATGCTTTGGGCTTTACTCCGGACAAAAGAGTCAGTTGCTCAGGATTGCCGGTGTTGCCTCTAAGGAGCATATCCAGCGCCTCCGAATTCATAGGGCTGTTTTTGATAAAGTTCCCAAAGAAGGCGTTGATTTTAACAAGAGGAAGAGGAACCTTTATAAGAAGCGCCTTGCCCAAACCGAGGTATTTTCTGAATGAAAGAAGCAATTCAACAAAGGTGATCGGCTTCGGCCCCACAACCTCCAAACGTAATCCTTTAGCTTCCCGGTTTTCAAGGAGGTTGACCACCGCTTCCGTAAAATCACCGATATGTATGGGCTGAAACTGTTGGTTACCATCACCGATCTGAGAGATTACCGGCAACGCCGCCATCGCCATGAACATGTCTGTGCTTTTCCCACCCCTGCCATAAACGACGGAAGGTTGGAGGATAAGCGAGTCAATATCTAAACTGCTGAGGTAATCGTCGGCCTCCTTCTTGGTAAGGTGATATTGACTTCCCGCTCCTTCATCTGCCCCCAGTGCGGAGATCTGGATGACCTTTTTCACTCCCGCCTCGGCAGAGGCCTTGAAAAGCGCCCTCGGCGCATCGCTGTGAAGTGCCTTGAATGAATTTGCTCCCGATTCGCTTATGATTCCAACGGCGTTAATAACGGCATCCACACCTTTTAGTCTGGGCATCCATATGTCTGGGTTACAGTCACTGCTGAAGTTGCACTTTATCAGCTCTATTCCGGGTAGAGCCCTGGCCGACCTTGTTGGATTACGCACGCAACCTACAACCTCATGACCGGACGCCTGTAGTTTTCGAACAATGTTTGACCCGATAAAACCACTCGCTCCCGTAACCAACACACGCATCACGCCACCCCCTTTGCACTCGACGGGACAGCAGCGCTCTTGTCATACCTGGATTTTGAAGAGATAGATCGCCAAAGGACAAAACCGACCATACAGAGCGCAACCAACTCGCCAAAAAGCACTTTTGAAAGTGTTTCTCTTAGCATCTGGGCCGTTACCCTGGAGACAGTCATCTCATTATCACTATAAAAGACAACAATAAGGAGCGGCAGAAAAATGAATATGAGCTTGGAAAAGCCGAGCCAGAAGCTTGCCCGTTCTTCAGTGCCACAAAGATCAATCAGCATTTGCCTTAAAAGGCTCCCGAGATAAACCAGAACAAGAAAACTGGCAATGAGCGAAAAGCCGACCTCAACACAAAATAAAATAATATCTTCCATAACTTTATCCTCCTTAGTAATCGAATTTACTCTATTACTATTACAATAGCTGTGCCATTGTTTCGAGGATGGATAACACACTGATTCTTAAGTATATTCCTTTGCCTCTTAAAATTGAGTTGTAAACAATGTTTACATTTGATATAGATATAGGTGTAAACAAAGTTATCACTTGGAGTGATTTTGCAGTTCCCCACATGAGGAAAGGATGATTTTGTATCAACTTTACACTCTGTCACTTGTTGCAACCGTACTCGGCAGTATGAGCATGGCCGGGTTTCTATGGTTTAAGTCGGGCAGAAAAGATATCGTTAAGCCTCTCGTCTTTTTCTGCATCGGTGTAGCGGCCTGGGTAACGGGATACCTGCTAATTGCAACAGGCGGTTCGTACCGGATGGAGGCGGGAAAGTTCCTCATCAACCTGTCGCCTCTCATTGCTGCGGCCTTTCTTCACTTCGTCCTCAACTTCAGCAATAAGAGCCGCAAAACTGTCATCTCTGCCCTCTACTTAATTGCTGCACTATCCGTCGTGATTGCAACGCTCTTCCATGCAGGTGAAATCGGACCGTGGCTCCGATTCAGCCATTTCTATCACCTCGACAGAGCAGGAATTGCCCTTGCCTCTCTGACCGCCCTCTTCAGCCTTGTGGCCCACCTCATACTTCTCAATGAAAGCATGAGAGCCGACAAGAAAAAGCAGCGTCAAATGTTGGCTCTCTTCATTTCAGGCGGGTGGGGACTACTGGCGGCATCGGGTTTTGTATTCGAATCGATAGGATTAAACATCTTCCCCTATCCGGTCCTGCTACTCCCAGTCTATACGCTATTACTAACATACGGCATCCTCAGGTATGAGTTGATGGACGTCAATGTCTGGGCAAGACGAACTCTTACATGGCTATTCATTTTGTTAATCCCCCTAGTGAGCGCCAGCGTCATATTGGCCTTGCTAGTCAAATTTGGTTTGACTCAGTTTTCAGAAACATCATTATGGCTCATATGGTCACTCAGCCTTGCCGTGGTTCTGCTCGCTTCACTTCTTCAGAAACCGGCGTCCTTTCTTGCGGAAAGGATCGTTTATCCCGGAAACAGAATAAGGCCCGAAATGCTCAAAAAGTGGCAAAGCGAGCTTGAGGCTACAGAGAGTTGGGAACAATTGAGCACCATTGGCGGCAGACTCATATCCGGTCATATGGGTTATGCGATAGAGATATTTGCCTCCCCTACTCTGACTGATGCTTCATCGGATGGACTTGGAATCAGGTGTGACAAGAAAGACGATGAATGGGGGTTTACTCCCTTGGGATGGGATGAAGCGGCGCCTGCTGTTTTGCGTACAGTAAACCTTTTCGGGACTCTCCTCGTTTCCGCATCTACTCGACTGGAAAGTCTGTTGAAGATAGCCGAGAGGGAAAAGGATATTTTGATCGAGGGTCATCTTACAGACCTTGGCCGCCTCTCTGCCACGGTGGCTCATGAACTCAGGAATCCGCTCAATGTTATCAGCATGGTTTCGGCCAGCTGCGACGATGAAATCAAAAGAGAAATCCATCTTCAAATTGAACGGTCGCAGAAGCTGATTGATGACCTTCTTACCTATTCGGGCAAACTCAGTATTGAAAAGAAGAGACTCAACCTGAAGGATGAAGTGGAATGCATTCTTTCCCACTACAAAGAGAGAAATGCAGATGTGACAATCGACATCTCCGATGATTTGGTTATTTCCTTCGACTCTCACCGTCTGCACCAGGTCTTTTTCAACCTCATGAACAATGCCTGTTCCGTCTTGAAGGAAACCGAAAATCCCCACATAACAATAAAAGCATCAACTGAAAAAAAGGAGGTTAAGGTGGTCTTCAATAATAATGGCCCTGAGATACCGGAGAATATTGCGGGCGAGATATTCCGACCCTTCGTGTCGGGCAGGGCGGGCGGAAGCGGTCTCGGACTCGCCATCGTTCAGAGGATCATGGAAGCGCATGGAGGAAAAGTTGAATTACGGGACAGAGAGAGCGGCAATTGCCGCTTTGAACTTAATTTTCCTATGGAGCAATAAGAGATGACAGATGCAGCCAAAATTCTTCTCGTTGATGACGAAGCCGCCTTTCAGCGGGTCTGTTCAAAGTGGCTAAAAGAACAGGGGCACACTGTGATAACCGCAGGCGATCCGGAAGAGACTCGCAAATTACTAAAGGTACACGACTTCGATTTGATCCTCCTCGATCTTGCACTTCCCCCCTCCTTCGAACCGGAGGAAGGATTGGCCTTATTGAAGGAATGTCCCTCAGTCCCGGTTATTGTTCTTACAGGACATGGCAACCGAGAACTCGCCCTGCATGCCATCGAGCAGGGCGCCTGGGACTTTATCACCAAGCCTGTCGATCCCGACATGCTTAAAGTAGTCGTGGCGAGGGCGCTAAAAAAACAGAGGCTCACAAAAGAGGTCCAGTCACTCCGCTCACAGGTTTCATCTGGAAATCTTGGAATCACAGGCAACAGCAAATCGACACAGGAATTGCGCAGCCTCATCAGGCGCATTGCACCTTCCAATATTAACGTAATGATTCTCGGTCCCAGCGGAACAGGCAAAGAGTTGGTCGCTCACGCGATCCATAAACTGAGCAGCAGAGAATCAAAACCCTTTGTCCCTCTTCACTGCGGAGCGATCCCCGGCGAACTTCTGGAGAGTGAACTCTTCGGCCACCTGAAAGGGAGTTTTACCGGTGCAAACAGGGATACGCCGGGGCTGCTGGAAACGGCCGACGGCGGCACGCTCTTTATGGATGAGATCGGCGAGATGCCGCAGAATATGCAGGTAAAACTTTTACGATTTCTGCAAGAGGGTACCTTTACCCCCGTAGGCGGAAGGGAGGAAAAAGAGGCGAACCTCAGAATCATTACAGCGACTCACCGTAACATCGATGAGATGGTGAAGGAAGGCAACTTCCGCGAAGATTTATACTACCGCCTTAAAGGGATGATTATCCGCACCGCCTCTCTAAAAGAGCGCATCGAAGATATCCCCCTGCTCGCCAATTTCTTCCTGCAAAAATTCTCTCCCGGAAAGATCAAACACGTTACAAGTCAAACACTCGATTGGCTCTTAAAACAGCCATGGAAAGGGAACGTGCGGGAGTTGGAAAACCTTCTTGAGTGCGCCATCGCTCTTTCCGGCGACAAGCCGGAGGTGACTCTGGAGGATATTCAAACCGCCATGTATGGTGCCCATATTGAAAAAGAAACCACATCGGGACAAACACTGGATGATCAGGTTAGGGCATTAGAAAAACGTCTCATCGTTGCCGCCCTTGAAGAGACGGGACATAATCATTCGCAGGTGGCAAAGCACCTCGGTATTTCGAGGCCGGGGTTGTTGAAGAAGATGAGTCGGTTGGGGTTGCGGTAAGGGTTATTTTGTGGTGTTCTGATTCTTTTATATCTGGCGCAATGCCCTTTGGTTATTGCGCCCTACCGGGCTGAAGCTGGTAGAACGGATCACCTTTTATCTTTACGAGCCGAACGCTCTCAACATCCTCGCCCGCGCCGCCCTTTTGGCGGGGGACAAAGAGGCCGCACGGGGGCATGCGGTTGCGGCAAAGGAAAAGGCGGAAGGGATGGGGTATGCTTTGGCGAAGGAGGATGCCGAGGGGATATTGGGGGAGATGTAGGGGCGCAGCATGCTGCGCCCTTACGATTGTGTTTGTGGGGATGACAGGTTAAAAGATTAAAATCCCCTGGATTCCCCCCGCATCAAGTGCGGGGTAAACTTTCAGGTTGGGAATGACAGGTTAAAAGATCAAAGATCCCTGGATTCCGCATCGAGTGCGGAATGACACCATAAAAAAGATATGTCATTCTCAGCTTGACTGGGAATCCAGAATCTTTTAGTTTTTTTATCCCGAAAAACCAATTTATTATTCCCCCATGCTTTTAAAACTCACCCAGATAACCCTCACCCTCGACGACGACGAGGCGCGTCTTCCGGAAAAGGTTTCAGAGCGCCTCGGCATTCCTGCCGGGAAGATTAAAAACATAAGGATTGCGAGAAAATCGCTCGACGCGCGGAAAAAGGAGAATATCCACTTCGTCTACACCCTCACCGTAGAGATAGACGCCCATTCGGGCGTTTTTCAACGACGAGACGTGAAGGTCATCGAAGAAGAGGCTTCGCTTCCTTTTCCTAAACTTCGTTCGGAGCTCCGGCCTGTGATCATAGGCTCCGGCCCTGCCGGTCTTTTTGCCGCGCTCCGGTTTACCGAATATGGACTCAAGCCGCTCATCCTGGAACGGGGCAGGCCGATTGCCGAGCGGGTGAAAGACGTGGAGCGCTTCTGGCATGAGCGGGTCCTCGATCCCGAGAGTAACGTCCAGTTCGGCGAGGGGGGCGCGGGGACATTCTCCGACGGGAAACTGACCACACGGGTGAACGATCCGAGGATCAGCTATATCTTAGAGTCCTTCGTCGAGGCCGGGGCCGATCCTGAAATCCTCTATCTCGCGAAACCTCACATCGGGACGGACCGGCTGCGGAGCATCGTGGTCAACCTGAGAAAACTCCTTATCGAGCGGGGCTGCGAAGTCAGGTTCGGCGCAAAGGCGACAAGATTCACTCTCCACGGCGGCAAAGTCGAATCGGTCACTGTAAATGACGGAGAAGAAATAAGAACGGACCGTCTGGTCCTCGCCATCGGCCACAGTGCGCGGGATACTTACGAAAGGCTGCATGAAGCAGGTGTGGCGATGGAGGCAAAATCCTTCGCCATCGGCCTCAGGGTGGAGCACCCGCAGGCGTTGATCGACGGCATCCAGTACGGCAGATTCTCCGGCCACGGCAGGCTTCCGGCGGCGGAGTACGTCTTGACCCACAACATGAAGGAGAAGGGGCGAAGTGCCTACTCCTTCTGCATGTGCCCCGGCGGAGTAGTGGTAAACGCCTCATCCGAACCGGAGGGGCTCGTAGTGAACGGCATGAGCATGTCGAAGCAGGATTCGGGCTACGCCAACAGCGCCCTCATCGTCACCGTCGGGCCCGGCGATTTTGGCGAAGGCCCGCTGGGCGGCGTCGAATTCCAGCGGCACTGGGAGAGGGCGGCCTTTAAAAACGGTGGAGGAGATTACAGCGCCCCGGCTGAAAATTTCCTCTCCTTTCTTGAGCCGGGCGTCTCTTACCCCCTGACGGAGACTACCTTCCTGCCGGGGCTCAAGGCTGCCCGGCTATCGAACTGCCTCCCCGGTGTCGTTATCGAAACACTTCGCGAGGCGATGCCCGTCTTCGGCCGGAAGATGCGCGGTTTTCTCTCCAGCGAGGCGACACTTATCGGCGTAGAGACGCGCACCTCTTCGCCGCTTCGGATCGTCCGGGGGAAAGACCTCCAGTCTGTCAATACCTCCGGCCTCTATCCCTGCGGCGAGGGGGCGGGGTACGCCGGTGGGATCATAAGCTCCGCCCTAGACGGGATCAAAGTAGCCGACGAGGCGGTGAAGATAAGGGGATAAATTTGTTGAGTCTGTTCGTTGGGTGGTTAGCCGTGCATGAGGTCTTGCTACTTGAACATCTTACGCTCTGCTAAAGTCTCCACCCCCAGTATTCGAGGAAAGCGGCGAAGTCCCGCATGTCCGAGTCTTCCCTCGCCCACGGTTTTAGCGACGTGTAGAAAAGCGGCCCGTCGGCCTTGTTGATTCCCAGTTTTTTGTCTTCCCCGATACGCCAGTCGAAAGCCCACCAACTCATAAACAGCCGCTCCCAGGGCTTGCCGGCCCCTTTTACATAACCTTCCTTCCCCCCGGATGTTTCAAAGAAGGAGGCTTCGCCCCCTTCCTTCAGGGGAAGATGCTCCAGCGCTTCCGTGGAGATGAGTTGCGTTTGCACAATATGATAGTTCTTTTTTATCTCATCCTCTTTTTCAAGCCAGACATCCTTCACTCGGTGCGAGCCGCTTCGAAGTAGCAGCATCGTCTTTTGCGGGCCGTCGTCAATTTTACCGTAATCGAGCAGGCCGGGAAGGTTTTCGCCGAAGACAGTTTGACGGTTATTGTCCCACCCCTTAGGGAAGGCGTCGGCAGGGAGGTGTGAGGTGGGGATAAAGGCGAGGTAGCAGCCACAGGTGTGAACAGTTGTATAGAGGAGCGGTTCTTCCCGTTCGTTCAGTGTGACAATGACGAAGAGGCCCACGTTTTTTCCCGTGCCGAGGTAAAAGGGGAAGAGGCCGAAGGGGATCTTCTCGAAGTGGACACGGTAGGCAATATTCTTGTAACTGCCCCGCTTCGTTTGAAAAGTCCTCTCTTCGGTGAAGAAGGCGGGACTGCCGGGATCGACGAAAACCGTTTCTCCCCCCTTTTTGTCCAACCGCGCCGCCGGGCTGCCGATCAGGTTATAACTCTCCCCCGGTTCTTCGATAACAAAGAGAGGGGCGAATCGCCCCAAAAGGGTTTTGTTGTCTACGCTGATGTAGATCTTGCTTTCATCGGAAAGGGGATGTTTCGGCAGCGTGGCGCATCCGAAGAAGTGGCTTAAAATCAAGAGGGCAACAGTTGCCCGGCAGATGTTTGTGACGGATATTGAATCACGAAAGTTGAGCATAGGTCCCGAAGTATAGCACAAATATGTCAATCCCGTTGATTCCGGGCGGCCCCTTTGATACACTAGGACTGTAGCAGGACATAATTATCTTGATTCTGTTTTGTATCTCCCATGAAGAACATCAAAAAAGAGATTAGGAAGCTTAAAAAAGCGGGGCTTTACCGGAAACTCCGTACCGTTAAGACGCCGCAGGGGCCTTACGTCAAGATTAACGGTAAAAAGGTTCTCCTTCTCTGTTCCAACGATTACCTCAACTTGGCGAACCATCCCGAGGTGAAGGAAGCAGCCATCGCGGCCATCAACAAGTACGGCTTCGGTTCCGGCGCATCGCGTCTCATCTCGGGCACCATGCCGCCCCACCGGGAGCTGGAAGAACGGATTGCCGCCTTCAAGGGGACGGAGGCCGCCCTCCTCTTCAATTCAGGTTACGCCGCAAATACAGGCGTCATCCAGTCCATCTCGGAGCAGGGGGACATCATCTACTCCGACCGCCTGAACCATGCGAGTATCGTCGATGGCTGCATTGTGAGCCGGGCGGAGGTGAGGCGCTACCGTCATCAGGACATGGAGGCGCTTGAGCGTTTTCTCATAAACGACACGGAAGAGATCGAACACGGGGGGCGGCGTCTCATCGTGACGGACGGCGTTTTCAGCATGGACGGGGATATTGCCCAGATCTACGATATCGTGAAACTGGCCGGCGATTACGACGCCATGGTGATGGTGGACGACGCCCACGGGACGGGCGTACTCGGCCTCGAAGGGCGGGGGACCGCCGAATATCTCAGCATCGACAGCAACAAAATCGACATCCATATGGGGACCCTCGGCAAGGCGCTCGGCGCGTCGGGTGCTTACATCGCAGGGACGCAGGAGATGATTAATTACCTGACCAACAGGGCCCGTTCCTTTATCTTTACTACCGCCCTTCCGCCGAGCACGGCGGCCGCCGCCCTGGCGGCCCTCGGGATTATTGAGCGCGAACCGGAGAGACGGGAGAGGCTGATGCAAAACGCCGCCTTCATGAGAAAGGGATTGCAGTCTCTCGGCTTCGAAACGCTCCAGAGCATGACGCAGATCATCCCCGTCCTGACGGGAGACCCGGGACCGGCTGTTCAGATGATGGAAGACCTGCTTAAAGAAGGAATCTATGTCCAGGCGATCCGTCCGCCCTCCGTCATGGAAGGAACGTCGAGGCTTCGAGTAACAGTAACGGCGGGACACAGCCGGGACGATCTGGAAAGGGCGCTTGGCGCCATCGGGAAGGCAGGAAAAAAGGCCGGCCTTATATGATCCCAACTCGCTCCGGGAATGGACCTTCCTCTGCTGCCGGGGGGAGGCCTCTCATCTTTATCCACGGCTGGGCCATGGACTCTTCCGTCTGGGAACGGCAGGCCGATTATTTCAGATCAAAAGGTTTTCACGTGTTTACGCTTGATCTCCCCGGCCACGGCGATGCTCACTCTGGTGAATCTTTTACTCTCTCCCACGCCGCCTCCTCCATCGAATCTCTCATTACTGAAGGAAGACTGGAAAGACCTCTCCTTGTGGGGTGGTCCATGGGGGCGCAGGTGATCTTTGAACTGATTACCCGCTTCGTGATCGAAATCTCCGCCGCCTGTTTCGTAGGGGGAACACCCCGCTTTACCGCTACAGACGGTTACCCCCACGGCCTGCCGCTGAAGGATCTTCGTGGGATGAAGGCAAAGCTGAAACGGGATTTCAGGCGGACTGTGAGCGAGTTCAGGGAGGCGATCTCGGCGGGACTTGGCGGGGATGAAAAGAGGCTCGTCACGGAAGCAACTCTGCCTTCTTATGATGCGGCCCTCGGCGGCCTGGGCGAGTTGGAACGCGCCGATTATCGGGGAACGCTTTCGAAAATCGAGATTCCCCTGCTCCTTATCCACGGCGACAACGACAGGGTCTGCCCCTTCGGGGCGGCTGAGTATATGGCGGAGAGAGTGCAAAGAGCCGAACTGCTTGCAATCGAAGGAGAGGGACATCTCCCTTTCCTCTCGAAGGCGACTCTTTTTAATAAAAAACTCGAAGAGTTCATTAGGAGAAACTGACGCATTGGCCGGAGTAAAAAAGATCGACAAAAAGAGGGTTCAGCGCGCCTTTTCACGCCAGGCACCGACTTATGACAGCCTCGCCCTCCTTCAGAAAGAGGCGGCGGAGCGGCTCGACTTCATGCTTTCACTCAGGGAATCGCCCCCCGAAAGGGTGCTCGATGTGGGATCGGGGACCGGTTTTGTCACGGCGCTGGCGGCGAGCCGCTGGAAAGAAGCGAGCTTTATTTGCTGTGACATTGCCCACGGGATGAACCTCGTGGCGGGTGAGAGGCTCGACATGACTCGAACAGCGCTCATCACGGGAGACGCCGAGTCCCTCCCCCTGGCTGACGGGAGCGTCGATCTCGTTATTTCGGGGCTTGCCTACCAGTGGGTCGATTCGTTGAAAAAAGGTTTTCGGGAGGTGCTGCGGGTCTTGAGGCCGGGGGGCGAGTTTATCTTTTCCACCTTCGGGCGGCGTACCCTGAGCGAGTTGCGAGAGGTCTATGAGGAGACCTTCCTGGATTTGAAAGGCGTTCCTCCCGAACATCTTCACCTCTTCCCGGCGGTCCATGACCTCGGCGACGGGATGGAGATGCTCGGTTTCGACGAGGTGATCGTCAATGCCGACCGGGTCAAGGAAGAATACCGTCATGCCTTCGATCTGATGAGAGGCCTAAAATCGATCGGGGCGGGAAACGCCTTCGGTTCCGCCGGGCAGGGACTCGGCCAGCGTCCGCTTCTGGAACGCACCGCCGACCTCTATGCCGAACGGTTCCCTTCGGAGTCGGGGATTTATGCCACCTTCGAGATATTATACGCGCGGGGTGTGAGGCGGTGAAGGGTCTTTTCATCACCGGGACCGATACGGGGGTGGGAAAGACGGTGGTGGCTGCGGCCATTGCGCTCGCGCTGAAACGACGCGGGGTTGACGTGGGGATCATGAAGCCGGTCCAGTGTGGGGAGGAAGACGATGCCGCCTTCCTGGCAAAGGCGGCGAGTGTGGCCGATGAACTGTCGCTGATCTGCCCCTTTGCCTTCAAAAGGCCTGTTGCCCCTACGCTGGCGGCGAAGGAAAAGGGAATGCGGATAGAGATGGGCGAGATAAAAAAGGCCTTCAACACGCTCGCCGCTCGCCACGAGCTGATGATTGTCGAGGGAGCGGGTGGCATCATGGTCCCTCTTTCGGAGGAAGAAAACTACTTCGTCTCTGATCTCGCCGCAGAGATGGGCCTGCCGCTGCTTATCGTCGCCCGGCCCGGTCTCGGCACGGTCAACCATACCCTGCTTACTGTCGATCACGCCAGGCGAAAAGGACTGGACATTCACGGCATCGTCATCAGTGGTTTTCCGGCTTCGCCCGGCCTTTCGGAACAGAATAATCCGGCTATGATTAAGCAGATTTCCGGGATAGACCGAGTGATAACGTTTCCCTCTCTTGACCTTGACGATGCGTACGATCTGGCGAAATTGGCCGACGTTATCGATGCGGGCGATCTGCTCTCCCTCCTCTTCTCTTGACAAGGTGGGGAGGCTTGGCATACCATTTCTTCAAAGAGAAAGAAAAGAACGTTTGAAAGGAATTATCATGAAAAGAAGTTTCATCTCGGTCATGCCAGCAATTACACTTTTACTCCTCTTTGGCACTAACGTCCTCGCCGAATACCGGGAGGTTGACGTTAAGGAAGGCGGGTCGATTTCAGGCAAGGTCTCTTTTGCAGGAGACCTCCCCGGTGATGCTGTCGAAAAGATCGATATCGTAAAGAATATGGATGTCTGTGGCGAGGGGAAGCGGGAGGTTGTCTGGGTGGATGTTAAAGGAGGCGCTCTTCGGGGGGCCTTTGTCTTCATCGATAAGATCGGCGAGGGGAAGCGGTGGACAGAAGAGCAGAAGAAAAAACCGCTGCTCGACCAGAAAGGGTGCCGTTTCGAACCGGGGCTCCAGATTTTCAGGCAGGGCCCCATGCGTATCCGTAACAGCGATAAAGGGATACTCCATAACGTGAATATGCGGGAGATGATCGGCGTTGAAAAGGGCAGGGTGCTGAAGCGCTCCCTCTTTAACATCGCCCAACCGGAGACGGGCGTCATGGAAAAGAGTGTGAATCCGAGGCGTTCCCCCTATCTCTCCATTACCTGTGAAATCCACAACTTCATGTTCGGCCATGCCCTTGTTTCCGGCCATCCCTATGCCGTCATCGTCGATGAAAAGGGAGCGTTCCGGATAGACGACGTTCCTCCCGGCACATACGACCTCAAGGTCTGGCACCCGAAACTCGGCATCAGGAAAAGTTCGGTTACGGTGACGGTCGGGAAAGCGAGCAGGGCCGACTTCGAATTTGCCGTATCGAAATGAGAAGTCAGGTTAGCTATTATATTCGATAGTTAACAAGCAGCTTTCCAAAAAATTTATTAAGGATGTGTTCCCGGTCAAGGAAGGGGAAGAAGGGAGTTTTCCGGCTGCGGATGCGGTTGAAGAGTTTTACCAACTCTTTGTTTTCGGGATCCATGCCGAGCCCCTTTTGGGCGGCCTCGAAGGCCTCCTCTTTATTACGTCTCGCCATGCAGACCTCGGCGAGGTGCAGGTAGTGCCCGGCGTTGCTCTCTTCCAGCATGATCGCTTCACGGCAGAGGGTTTCCGCCCTTTTTAACTCTTTCCCTGATCTTGCCAGCGCAAGACCGAGAAGCGACAGGGAGGGCGCGTGCCGCGCTTCCTCTTTCAGGTTCCTTTCCAGAAAGGCGATGGCCGCTTCATAGGCCGCTTCATCCATCCTTTCGAGGGCAAGACCGTATCTTCTTTCGGGGTACGATTCCACGGAGATTTCCTCTCTGCCGTGAGGCCGTAAAAAAGGCCGCCAGCGTTTTAAAAGACGCTCTGGCGGCCCGGCGAACGTGGAAGTCTCACTTCTTTAGTCCCGAAGCTTTGCGTCCCGGCGTTTCCGACGGGTTGCCCTGAGGCAGAGGTCTTAATGGAGTTGCAAGTTTGAGGCCAGTGCGATAAACAGTTGCCAATAAATGATTTTTTCGATGGAAGGCCGCTAAGCGGCCCGTGAAATGGCGAAAAAAGTTGTAAAATGGCGGAGTTTTGAGGCGTTTTAGACCTGCTTTTTCTTTTTCAGGATCAACTGGTCGAAGGCCTGGGGCACCTTGGGCGCCAGGATGAGCAGATCGGAGATTTCGAAGGGGGCCGGTTCGCCGTGGCCGTTGTCGCCGTAGAGGATGTTCACCACCTGTCCCTGGTAGTGAATCGGTATGAGGAAGGCGCTTGCCGGTTTTTCGTTCCCCATCGCTTTCAGGAAGAGATCGTTCATCGGGCTCGGGTTGACGGCTCCGAGGTAGAAGGCCTGCGTGTCGAATACAGTTTTGAAAAGCGAAGGTTCAGAGAGGGGGAGCATGACTGATTTTACCATGTCCGCCTTGAGGTTGCCCCCCATGCCGTACCAGCCGATGACCCGATCGAAGCGTGTGATGAAGAGGGCGGCCCGTTTGAAATAGCCGAGGGCAAAGGAAAGCACAATTCGTCCCAGTTCGTCCCGGTCGTCCACATTGGCGAGCCTCGCCGTTGCTTCCTCCAGGGTGAGCAGTTCGGGCAGGTCTTCCAGCAGTTCGAGTTCCTCTTCTTCCTCGTCCTCTTCTTCGATAAATTCGACAGGCGCCATCTCCGTTTTGTGGATGAGATCGTCCAGGTTGAGGACCGCCTCTTCTTCCAACTCGGAAGGAGGGGGCGACGGGATATCGATGAATTCTTCCTTTTCCCCCGGCTCTTCCGGGATTTTGGAAGGTTCTTCCACTCCCCCAAGGTCGTGGGCGGTGATCTTTTCAACGGCTGGTTCGGGCGGCAAGGTCTCCATGGGGAGAGGCTGCTTCGGTTCTTCTTTCTTCCCGGCGAGCGCGATAGAAATAAAACGCATGGGGCGGGCGACGCCGTAGTACTTTTCCAGCAGGGCGTAGACTACCAGTTCGGGGGCCACATGGGGTTTGATCCGTTTCCCCGTGGCAAAACCGAGATCGTCGATGGCGTTCAGATCAGCGGGGTCAATCAACAGCACGTCCATGCTGGTCTTGTCCATGGCGAGGGGGACGCACTTGTGCTTCGTGGCCATCTTGTGGCCCAGCTTGGAGATCACCTCCTGCGTGCAGGGCTTGATCTGCGCCCCGTCCACAGTGGGTACCCGGTGGGCTTCCGAGAGCGCCTTGCCCACCTGGTTGATATCGGCGTAACCGAGTTCGATCAGGTTGGTGTCAATGGTTCCACCATAGATGACCTGAGCCCGGATTGTCGCTTCCAGTTCCTGTTCCGTGATAACCTTGTCACGAATGAGGATCTGTCCCAGTTTTTCCAAAATCCTTACTCCTTAGAATCAATCTGTTGCATCTTATAGAAGAACTTCTACTTTTTCAAGGGGGAATTTCCTAAATTCCCCCCTGTGACGGGAAGATGCTTTCTTTCTCGGATTAAGTTCATTTCTCAGATTTTACGTGAAGTCCACACTCTTTTTGCTCCGGCGACTCCCACCACCAGCGTCCGGCTCGGATGTCCTCCCCCTCTCCTCTGGCGCGGGTGCAGGGGGCGCAGCCGATGGAGGGATAGTTCTGATCGTGGAGGGCGTTATAGGGGACGTTGTTTCCCCGGATGTAATTCCATATCTCCTCGTGCGTCCAGCCGGCGAGGGGGTTTAATTTGATGATGCCGCCGAAGGTTTCGTCCTTCTCCACTTTCGGTATTACCGTCCGCGTCACCGCCTGGTCGCGCCGGAGGCCTGTGATCCAGGCATCGAGGCCGGAGAGCATCCGCTTTAGAGGCTGCACCTTCCGGATGTTGCAGCACCGTTTCCTGTTTTCCACGCTCTCGTAAAAGAGGTTGACCCCCTTTTCCTTCACCATCGTCTCCGTTTCCTCCCTCTCCGGGGAGAGGACTTCCACCTCGATGCCGTAGTGCTCGCGTACCTGATCGATGAGGTTGTAGGTTTCGGGGTTGAGCCTCCCCGTATCGAGAGTAAAGATGCGCGCACCGGGGTGTATCTTCACCAACATATCGACGAGCGCCACGTCCTCCGCCCCGCTCCATGCCAGGGCGATCTTCGGGTGGAAGCGTTTCAGCGCCCACTCGAGAAGCTTCTGGGGAGATTTATTTTCAAATCTCCGGTTCAGTTCTTCGATCTCGGCGTCGGCCTGTCCGCCGGAAGAGGTTTCGAGGGCGTCCACTTCCGCTTCGGCCTTCCTTTTCTCCTCGATCTCGGCATCGGCCGCCTCCACCGCTTTTTGCAGCACCTTCCGTTTGAACTGCATGTAGGTCTTGTAGAGCGTCTCCTTGCCATCCTCTTCGACGACGAAGAAGGGCGCCGTTTCGATCTTGTGGGCTGCGGCTATCCGCATCCCCTCCGAGCCAGGCTCCCGCACGTCGGCAATAATGACCCGGTCGATGAACCTCATCTCATCTCCCGCTTCGAGCCGCTCGGCCACCTCGCGGCACTTCCGGCACTCCCCGCCGTCTTCCATGATTTTTTTGATTAAAGTGATCTTCATCGTTGCCTCAAAACAGGATGGAAACCTGGCCGGTCCGGTCAACTACGTTTGCTGTTAAGCAAAGCGGTTTGGTAAAGGCTGATTATAGTGAAGTCTTGTCGCGATTGAAAGGGGAAATTGGGAGAGGGGTGACGCAGCCGGGAGGTTTGCCGGGCTGTCATTCTGAGTCTTCTCCCTGTCATTCCGAGCGAAGGGAGAAATCTATTGTTTCTAACGAAGAAAAAGAGGTTTCAGATTTCTCCTGTGCCTCGTTGAAATGACAAAAAGGTGGAAATGCTAACTGTTATGCCGCCCTACCGGAGGAATAATTCTGCTTTTCTTATTCCCAAATATTTATTCAAGCCCTGTTAACACGTGATCTCCAATTTAACTTCAACTCAATCCATCGACCAGGGCGATTTGGGCGACTTCCCGATATTGATAACACCGATCTGGTTGCCCATTCGAGTTTGAACCGCAGGAGTAACCATTCCTTCCGAAAAGAGCAGGATGTTTAACGAACCGCCAAAGAAGAAGTTGCCGAATTTGGTCTTGCCCTTCTTCACTTTTTCGCCCTTTACTGTAAAGCAATTCACATTGTCCGTATCCTTGCTGCCGCATTTGTTCAGCACCACCGACCCCACAGAGTCCAGGCCGACAGGAATGGAGGCGACATAGCCTTTCTTCTTTACCCGGCAGGTTGTCATATTCCACCTCTATGATGATCACGCCGCGCTGGAAAGCCTGGAACTGGCTGAAATCGGTGCCGGGGCGCCCCACATTACCGTCATTCGGTACCCAGTTAGGAAAATCAGGATAGCCGAAGGTGCCTGGCGTTCCCTTCGTGCCGGTCTTTACTACTTCGGCATGAATAACAGTCCCATCGACAGGAGAATGGAAATGGTGGTAGGTGTTCGGCATGAGCACGCAAGCCAAACCGTTCCCTCCGACGAATTTATGCTTGATCTTATCCGGCACTGAACCAAGCATGTCATTCACTGAGATGGGAATGTTCTTCACATCGAGCACAGTATCGAGTTGCAGCGGATTTTTAATGTATTTGCGATCGTAGGCGTCATCCTTCTTAATAACCTGTACGAGCGGGTTCATGATGCAGTCCGTCGGCGAGACGATGACGTAATCGCGGACCGGCATTGTGACCGGGCGACTCGGATAGGAGCCATCACTATCGGTTTTGAGATTGCGCGCAAAGAATTCGTTCCAGCTATTATAGCTGATCGCATTGGTCAATTCGTAGTCTTCGATCTCAAGGCGCGGATCGGCGACCCATTCGGGGACTATCTTCGCCGATTCTTCGCTATCCATATATTTGCGATACTCCTTATTCCACCTGGAAAGAAAATGAGGCCCTGTCTTCAGTTTCGGGTCGCGGCCCTGAACAAAGTCCTGACCGGCCTGATTCTGATAGTATATCCAAGCGAAATACAAAATGGGGTCGAGGGCATTATCCGAATCTCCCTTGATCTTCGGCAAGGCGGTACACCATGTCTCGAACATCTCTTTCATCTTTTTGTGCAGACCTTTCCCGCTGCCTGCTGCCTTCCATGGGTTCTTTTGCGACTTGTTGTAGGAATACCCGACCGGGAGGTCTTGCAGCCCGGCATAAATTTTATCGAAAGCAACCCTGGTTTTCTCCTCTGTATTATACGTTTTATTCAAATAGGCAAGCGAACCACCGCAAGGTGATTCCTTCGCCACAACCTGAGTCGGGGCAAAGAGCAATGACAAAGTGGCAACGCCCAACGCCGCAGGATAAAATATAATATTTCGAATTTTAATAAACATGGTAATCTCCTCAATTGTTGAATTTGCAAATAATCAGGTTTAAACGGGCTGTTGCCCAAAGCTCTTTCATGCCAGCCACACCATCGACCTATTAGACCGACTGTGTTGCAAGTTTATGACCTAAAGACAAACAAAGCCTGTTTAAAAGGATCTGAAAAAGGCAATAAAACTATATAGATATGCATGAAAAGCTACTATAATAAAGTCTACGTTAATCACAACGAAAAAAGACTTTAAAAGGAGCTTTTCATGCACGAGAAGGATATCAAAAGACTGGTTGTAAAACAACTGAAGAAAGATTTTCCCAACTGGAGACGGATTCTCAGGAAGGAAAAGAAGTTGCTGGCGAAAGATGTTCTTGAAGAGATTATGAGAGGATATTCATTGGATAAAGAGGTAGATGTGTCGATGAGCGAATTGACTGGTGTCCCCGCTATTTCGGAGGACATCATGACACTCTCACGGATGGAGGAGTTGATAGAGGAAATCAACGGGAAGATTTTTAAATTATCTCCTCCATTGAGAAGGCGCTACATAAAAGACCATGAACTGTCGGCCATTGATGAGCTTCTGGACGCCGCCGTTATCAACAGGATCATTGCTCCTTCCGGCTATACGCCGTCGATGCGTGAGGTTCATCCCTCTCATATGCTGAGGGCCGAGCTTTTAAAGAGTTTGAAGTATGCAGAGTTTAGCTATCGCAAGTTTTGTGGTACCCAGATCAATGATATGGAACGGAAGGAGAACAGGACATTTGCAGGGTTGCCGCTTCACAAAAAGATAAAGATAGACCACAGTAGGTTGAGCCAGTTTCGGAGCGGGTTGATCTTTTCGCAAAAGGTAAATCTGATGGCATATAAAAATTTTTATCTATGTACGTAATATCTTGCCAATTTTGCAATTCTCAAAACAAAAAGCCCGAAACCGTGTTGCCGGTTCGGGCTTTTTAAGATTTTCTCATTGATGTAATAGCCCCACCCGGCTACGTTACCCTCTTACTTAATATATAGCGCAAAACCGCGCGGTTTGCAAATTTTAAAGAACTGGAGACGAGAATCCACGCGTTGAACGATGCCTTCGCCCCCACCATGCGAAAAAAAGAGACAGGCCGGGTCATGAACGGCGGCAATCACAAAAAAAATCTTAAGTTGATTTAGAGACAGGAATGGATTAGATTTATAAAAGAGTAAAAAAAGCTGCAAATCCGGGGAGAGAGATGGGTGACATTATAGGAAGAGAATACTGCCTCAATAATCCCGTAGAGATTATCCGCCTCTTCGGCGTAAGG
The DNA here is from genome assembly GCA_965372635.1 of uncultured bacterium. Taxonomy (GTDB): domain Bacteria; phylum Desulfobacterota; class JADFVX01; order JADFVX01; family JADFVX01; genus CBDVDA01. Next base: position 25,432 of record CBDVDA010000011.1, read on the forward strand.
GTCTTTTTAAGCGTCCTCCTTTGCAAGAAAAAAAGTTTTCTTGAACAAGTGATCGCCTCCCACGAAAGACGCGGCATTCCCATGCCCGGTTTTGTGGGAAAGTCCTACAAAATTGCGGCAATGATCGAATACCGCGTCTCCCGTATCTATAAAAAAATGGCCGAAAAGTTCAAAGAGAACGCTGAGGTGAGAGATTTTTATACCGAGTTGCAAAGGGAGGAGGAGGAGCATGCCCGCCTCATGTTGCTCTGCCTTTACACGATTTCATTGAAACCTTCCATTCATTATGTACCGAGCATCAGGGACAAGGCGATTCGTCGCGTCACCAGCTACCTTCGGAACATTGAAAGAAGCATCGAGGGGCTCACTCTCGATGAAGCACTCACCATTACGGAAGAGTTGGAGAAAAGCGAGATCAATGCCATATTCGACAAGCTCCTCAAGCAGGCCGAGGGAGCGGAAAGCCTGCTCTTCCTGGAACAGCTAAAGCAGGTGGAGGGGCACGGCGCGGCCATTCCGAGAAAGATCAAGGAATTAAAGGGAACGCTGGCGCAGAAAGCGGGTTAGCAAAAAGATTAATTTTTCGGACTCTTCAGGTAGATATTCAGGCACTCTTTGCTGCAAAAATAAGTTATCTCGCCTTTGATCTTTTTTGTGAGCGCCTCTTTTTTCGGGATATAGGTGCCGCAGTTAGGATCGAGGACCATCAGTTCACCTTCCGCCCCCGGACGCTCTCCCCCCCCTCCCTTCCCGGCGGAACCCACAATCCGCTTGAAAAGGCTAAAAAGAAAATAAAAGATAAAAAGATAGATAAGCAGCCGGATCATGGTTTTTTTGCTTCCGACTCTGCAATGATATCGTTTAGTATCTTGATGTTGTTCTTAAGCTCCTCGGAGAGAACGAAATAGGGGTCGATCCTCAAGAGTTCCTTCCAGATGGTAATCGCCTTTTTTATGTTCTTTCTGTCCCAGAGATAGACGACCCCGAGATTATAGCGCGAAATGGAATGCCTCGGATCGATGGCAATGCTCTTGTTATATTCTTCGATCGCCTTGTCCGGCTCTTTTATCCTCCTGTAGGCGGTGCCGAGATCCGTCCTTACAGCCACGTTATCGGGGTAAATCTCAAGCGCCTTCAGGTAGACTTCGATGGCATCGCGGTCCCGGCCCACATCGAAGTAGGCATTTCCCAGTGAGATGAGAAGAATAATGTTGCCGGGCTCTTTTTCAAGGAGTTGCTGGAAGTTTTCTATCGCCTCTGCGTAATCTTCCTGGCTCCTCTCCGCCTTTAAAAGAGACTGCTCCCCCACCTTTTTTTTCGGAACTGGAGCTTTTTTTTCCCCACAAGCAGGAAGAAAGGTTCCAAGCAGGCACAATGAAACCACCAAAATGATGATTGCTCTTTTCTCCCCGTATGAAATCATCGTTTCCATATTCGCTTTATCCCGTTCGCCTGAAGCGTTACCCCCGTTTTCTCTTTTGTTGCCTCGATTAGATTGAGCAGGGAGGACTCCAGGTCAGAAGCGATCTCTCCGAGTGGCAAAAGGACGAAGGCCCGCTCGGACATCCGGGGGTGGGGGATGACAAGCCGTTCTTCGCATATTTTCTCTTTCCCGTAAAGAAGGATATCGACATCGATGATCCTCGGACCCCATCGAACGGTTTTTTCCCTGCCCAACTCAGACTCGATGGCCTGTGTCACAGCCAGCAGTTCCAGGGGAGAAAGCCCGGTTTCAACTTTCACCACCGCATTGATAAAGTCGGGCTGGTCCTCAAAACCGACAGGCGCCGACTCGTAAAAGGAGGATGCCAAGATCCACCGGACAGACTCTTTCTGTTTCAGCGCCTCTATCGCTTGGCTCAAGTTCCTTACGCGATCGCCCATGTTCGATCCAAGCGCCAGGTAGACCTCCTCAACCATGGTTCATAAATAACAGAGGCGCTTCATTTAGTCAATCAAAATGGGCGAATCACAGCACCACCCCGGCAATCATCAAAATCCCAAGAACGGCGTGGGCCGCAATAGTAAGCCCCATGGCCGGAACGAGACCTTCGGGGGCGTCAAAGTTTTTAAATAGAATGCGCGCGGCAGGAATAGCGGGAGCGAGGAAAAAGAGACCGAGGAGGCTTTTTTGAGGAAGGTGGTGAAGCATTACTCCCACGACAAGCGTAAGGGCAGCGAGGAACAGGAGGGCCAGATAGACGTAGCGCCCCTTTGCCGGACCCATTTGAACAAGCAGCGTACGCTTCCCCGCTCTTTTGTCCGTCTCAAAATCGGGAAACTGGTTGATCCAGAGGATAGCGGTCGTCATCAGTCCGAACGGGAGAGAGGCGACAAAGGATGCGGACGAAAGCGTTCCCGATGCAATGTAACAGGCTCCCACGACCGGGATAGGCCCGAAAGTGACAAAGATGGCAATCTCGCCGAGTCCCCGGTAAGAAAGTTTAAAGGGAGGTGCCGTATAGACAATACCGAGGACGAGCCCTGTCAGCCCGATAGCGAGGATGACAAGTGCCTTCCCGGGGCTGAGCAGCAGAATCAGCCCGGCCGAAAGGAGCGCCAATACGATGAGACCGATGGAAAGAGAAAGCACCTCACCCGGCAACAACTTCTCTTCCCTCAAAAGCCCGCTACCGCCGCTGAAGGGGGTCAGCCCTACTTCTTTTGAGTCGGCGCCGCTTGCAAAATCGAAATAATCATTGAGCGTATTGCTCGCAAGATGGACCAGGGAGCCGCAAAGGAGTGTAAGTAAAATGAGCGTTGGCCGGGCCGTTGACGCGAGAATCCCGCCGAAAATCATGGGTAGAATCGAAGCCGAAAGAAAAGGGGCCCGAAGTTCCTGCACGTAAAGCGGCAGCTTTGCTGTTTTTACTGTTTTTACTTGACTTGCCGAAGGGGTATCCATAAAATCTACTCTCTTCTTTTCGGGGTGTAGCTCAGCCTGGTAGAGCACTGCGTTCGGGACGCAGGGGCCGGAGGTTCAATTCCTCTCACCCCGACCAATAAAATCAACTACTTAGCTCGTCGTCCCTTCTCCCGATATCTCCGATTGTGACAAAATTGTGTCAAATTTGTCCAAGACCTCCACGCCACCCCTCAAACTTTCGGTGTAGTGGTGGGCATATCTCTGTGTCATCCTGATGTCTTTGTGTCCTAAAAGCTTTGCCACAGCGTATATGTCAATTCCGTTCTGGATGAGCCGTGTAGTGAAGGTGTGCCGAAGGTCGTGGAACCTAAAGTTTTCAATTCCTGCTTCTTTAACAGCATCGCAAAATGGCCTGGCAAGATTTCTTTTGCCAATTCTTGTGCCCACATTGCTCGGAAAGACATAGTCGCTGTTCAGATATCTGAGCTTTGACTTTAACAGCAAAATCCCGAGAGCTGCTCTGTTTTGGACTTCATGACGGTTGCGGTTCTCCTCTTCAGATCAACATAAGGCCACTTTAAATCCAGTATTTCACCCTGTTTCATGCCGGTATTCAGAGCGAAGATTACAATCTCTCTGACACGATCCGGGCAGGCCTCAAGAAGCCTTCTTTCCTCGTTGACGGAGAGCCACCTGTCAATCTGGTTGTTGAACCGCTCTTTGGAGACTTTCAGGACAGGGTTATCTGTCACCCATTCCCACTCCCTGATAGCAAGAGTGAAGCCCCTTTTCAGCAGACAGAGTTCTCTTTCAATGGTTGCCGGAGCCTTGCCCTCTCTTCTCCTCCACGCTTTGTAATCAACAATCTTGGGCGGAGTAATTTCTTTCAAGAGAGGGTTGCCGAAAAATGCCTTAAGGTGCTTTGCATTTGTCCCGTCCCTTGGCTGACCGCTTTCCGTTTTGGAGATGGTGTACTCTGCCAAATACTTGTCAAGCATGTCCTGCAAGGTCTTGTCCTCACAGGCAGGTTTGTCAAACCACTTACCTTCAACTATTTGTAAAAGAACCTTGGCATGAATCTTTTCAGCCAGCTGCTTGTCAGAAGTCTCTGTTGACCTTCTAATCTGCTTTCCATCATGTGAAAAGCGCATCCACCAGACCTTAGATTTGCCTCTTCGGTATAATCTCCTTCCCAAGGTTTGACTAGTCTGGCTTTCCCTTATGAGGAGAAGTATACCCCTTTTTCTTTACCTCTGCAATGGCTTTTTTTATTATATTATCGATATTTACATCACCATGAGGGTATTTCTTTATTTGAAGTTCGGCTTCACTTTCAGGCCTTAAACTCTTGATCCACTCCAGTATCTCGGTAGGAACGAAGCGCACCAAGCCGTTGATTTTATACGAGGGAATTTTGCCATTCTCAGCCCAGAAGAACCAATTTTATTTGCGCCGCTTTTTCTAGTTCTCTTTATCAAGTTACTTTTTTGATTTTTTTATTGGACTTGTGTTATTGTAGAGCACTATTTTTTTGGAAGGAGGAGGCTGGTGGAAAACGTAGAGCTTTTAAAGAAAATCGAAATGTTCAAGGGGTTAACCTCCTTTGAGATCATCAAAGTAGGGAAACTCATCAAAAGCAAGAATTATAAAGCGGGGAGCAAGGTCGTAACGGCGGGTGACGAGGGGGAGTCCCTTTTCATCGTGAAAGAGGGCGAGGTGCGTGTTTCCGGTCTCGACCAGGATGGCAAAGAGGAAACACTGGCCACACTCGGCCTCGGCGATCACTTCGGTGAAGTTTCGCTTCTCGATCGGCAACCGAGATCGGCTGACGTCTACGCGGACAAGGATGCAAAACTCCTGGAAATCAGCAAAAAGGATCTGGATAATCTCCTCTCCCATGACAAAAGCATTGCTCTCAAGGTCTACAAGGCCTTCGCCATCGCCCTTTGCAAGAGGCTTCGGAGTTCCAACGAGAATTTGATCTACCTTAAAGGGCTCGAAAAATAGTCTTCCCCCTTTCTTGATGAAGCATATCGAACTTTTAAACAATCTTCTGAATTCGATCCTCGATAAATACAAAGGAATATCGGATATCAACTTTTCGCCCGGCAAGCTCCCCCAGGTGGAGGTGAACGGCCAGCTTGTAAGCGTTCCTATCTCCGCCTTCAAAAACATGCTTCTCCCCTACCAGACGGAGTTTATTGCGCTAACCCTCCTCGGGAATGATGAAAAACTGATCCGTGAGCTTATCGAAGAAGGGTCTGTCGATCTTTCCTACGGTCTTCCGAGCCGGGTCAGGTTCAGGGTGAATATCTTCACACAGCGGGGGAGTTATTCCATCGTCCTCAGGGTCATCCCCACGGTCATCCCCTCTATGGAAGAGTTGAAACTGCCGCCCGTCATCAGGGATATTTGCAGGGAGAAGAACGGACTCATCCTTGTGACGGGTCCAACGGGAAGCGGAAAATCGACGACCATGGCCTCTATTGTCGATATGATCAACGATCATTACTCCTATCACATTATCACCATCGAAGACCCCATCGAGTTCCTTCACCGGAACAAGAAGTCGACCATCAACCAGCGGGAAGTCGGCACAGATACGATCTCTTTCAAGTCCGCTCTTCGAGCGGCCCTCAGGCAAGCCCCCAAGGTAATCCTCGTAGGTGAGATGCGCGACCGGGAAACGATAGAGATTGCCCTCGAGGCGGGAGAGACGGGACATCTCGTCATCTCCACTCTACATACTATCGACGCACCGAAGACGATCGACAGGATCATCGGCGTTTTTCCGAAAAACGAAGAGGCGGCATTGAGGTCCCGGCTGGCGTCGGCCATCAAATGGATCATCTCACAGCGCTTAATTCCCACCAAAAGCGGCGGACGTATTGCCGCCATCGAAATTCTTCGAACCAGTGAGAGGACGAGGGACTACATCATCCACGGGGAAAGGGACGGCAAATCGCTCCAGGACGTTATGCGCGACGGTTATACGACCCTCGGTACGCAAACCTTCGATATGGTGCTGAAAGACTATGTACAGGCGGGCACCATTACCATGGAGACGGCGCTCATTTTTGCAACCAATGCAAACGACCTGAAGGTGGCCTTCGGAACGGGCGCCCAAGTGGCGTCAGCCGATGGGAGTGCAAAAGAAAAACCGAATGATCTGGAACTGGACAACAAAGGGAGCAGCCGGTTTTAGAGGCCGATGGATAAGGAGTTCAGGAAGAGATGAAAGTCACCTGCCAGAACAGTGAATGTGGGTTTACATTTTCGGTTCCCGATGAGAAGATACCCGACCGCCCCATCCGGGTGGCGTGCCCCAAGTGCAAACAGCCGAACTCCGTACAGAAGGCAAATGTTGCTGATTATAATAAAATCATGGCGGAGGTAGACCGGAAGCTGGCAACTCTTCGAGGTGAACTTTCAGGCCAAATGGGAGGGGGTGTGCCCTCTGCCGCTGCCGGGGGGACAACCTCAAGCTTTTCCAATGCACCCGAGGTATCGGGGATAAAAAAAGCGCTCGTCTGCGATGACGACAAGATGGTTCGCGAGATGATCAAAGACAGTGTCGCCTCCCTCGGATATGAGGTCGAAGAGGCGCCCACGTTAAAAGAGTCGCTTGCCGCACTCGAAAAACCAAATGTTGAATACAACCTTATCCTTATCGACAAGGTCTTCCCTGACGACCCCGAGGGGGGGTATCAGATTTTGTCGAAGATCGCCACGCTTTCTATTGATGTACGGCGGGACATCTTCGTCGTTTTTATAAGTGGAGAGATGAAATCGTGCGACGCCAGTTCGGCCTTTCTCATGGGGGCCAATGCGATCATCAATAAAGACGACCTTTCCAAGCTGAAACCGATCCTGAACGAAGAGATCGGCAATTACGAGCGGCTCTACCAGGCCTTCAACCGCTGCCTTCATATGGCGAAGGGACTCCGTCTCTAGAGGTAGCTCAACCACCCTCTGTAGTTTTTTTCCTCTCCCTTAACGGCCCTGAAATAGGTCTCCTGCACCTGACGGGTGATTTCACCCGGCTTGCCGGTCCCGATGTCGCGGTTATCGACCTCCCGGACGGGCGTGATCTCGGCAGCCGTACCGGTAAAGAAGACCTCGTCTGCCGTATAGAGTTCGTCCCGCGTAAAGAGTTCCTCCTTCACATCGATTCCTTTGTCTTTCAGGATGCGGATTACCGAATCACGGGTAATCCCCGACAGTACGGTCGTATTCGGCGTTGTTTTGACGACGCCTCCCCGGACCATGAAGATGTTCTCTCCACTCCCCTCGGAGACGTAACCGGCATTGTCGAGGAGCAGCGCCTCGTCGTACCCGGCGAGTACCGCTTCGCGCTTGGCCATGATGGAGTTGACATAGTTGCCGCAGACCTTCGCCTTCGTCATGCTGATATTAACGTGCTGCCGCGTAAAGGAAGAGACCTTGACCCGTATCCCCTTCGTAATCCCCTCCTCGCCGAGATAGGCGCCCCAGGGCCAGGCTGCAATGGAGACTCTCACGTTATAATCTTTTACGAATATCCCCATCTCGCCGTCCCCGACAAAGACGAGCGGCCGGATGTAGGCCTCTTTGAGGCCATTTACCCGGAGTATCTCCAGCGTTGCGGCAGAGATCTCCTCGCGCGTGAAAGGGATATCTATCTGGCTGATGTGGGCGGACTCAAAAAGCCGATTCGTATGTTCTTCCAGGCGAAAGATGGCCGACCTGCCGTCGGCGCACTGGTAACACCGGACTCCTTCAAAAACCCCGAGCCCGTAGTGGAGGGTGTGCGTTAGTACATGAACCTGAGCGTCCTCCCAGGGAACAAATTTACCGTCCATCCATATCTTATCGACCTTTTGAATCATCTCTTAAAAAAACCTCCTCAAATTTTGCCCTCTATTCGGCGCTGCCGAGATAACGGGTAAAAATCTCTCTTACGGTCGCCGTTCGCGCCTTGTATTCGCTGTGAAGTTCCGAACTTCCGTACCCGAGCCGCCTGGCGAGGATTTCAAAATCTTTGGCATTCGTGTCGAGCTTATTTATGGACTGATCGTGAACGATTCTAAGGCCGTTTTCAATCCGTCTCAAGAAGTGATACGCTGCGACAAGTGCGGTACAGTCCTCTTCTTTAAGGATCTTTGCCTCTTTCAGTCTCTCAAGCGCCAGAAGCGTGTTAGGCGTCCTGATTGCTTCATGTGAAACACCGTGTTTCAAGAGGAGAAACTGAACGAGAAACTCGATATCTACAAGCCCCCCCCGGCCCGATTTCACATTATAGATGCCCGCTTGCTCCTTTGCAAGCTCCAACTCCATCCTCTCCCTCACCCGAACGATCTCACGGGCCGTCTCAGCCGTTGCCGATGTTCTGTAAGCAGCCTCCTCTATGGTTGAAGCCACTTTCCGGCCAAAATTCTCATCCCCCGTAATGACCCGCGCCCGGGTGAGCGCTTGCCTTTCCCAGGTTTGGGCGCTTTTTTTCTGATAGTCCCGGAAGGAATCGAGGGATGCCACGAGGCTCCCGGAGCCTCCCGAAGGACGGAGGCGCATGTCCACCTTGAAAAGGTATCCTTCACGTGTGGGGACGCTTAAGAGGGAGATGATGTTCTGCCCCACCTTGGCAAAGAATTCCTGGTTGGTAATCACCTTTAGTCCCTTATTGGAACCCTGCTCGCCGCTCGTCTCGCCGTTTCCCGAATAGAGGAAGATGATGTCCAAATCGGAGCCGTAGGCCATCTCCCCGCCACCGAGTTTTCCCATGCCGACGACGACTATACCCGCCTCTCTCTTTGTTCCATTTGATTCGACAAGTGGAACGCCGTAGCGCTCTTTCATCTTCTCGACCGCCATTAAGCAGGCGACTTCGAGGGCCGCATCTGCCAGAGCGGTTAGCTGGGAGGAGACTTCCTGCAAGCCGATTTCGCCGTAGATGTCGTTTATACCGATTCGGAGTATCTCCACGTTACGAAAGCGCCGCATGGCGTCGAGCTTGTCTTCATATTCCTCGGCAGCCCGAACGGTCTCGTTCAACTCCCGCCTCACCTCCTCTTTTCCTTTCACGGGAGCCGACGCGCCGGGAACGACGAGGGAATCGAGGGTGCCGGGGTAGGTAAGGAGTATCTTCGAGAGAAAACTGCTGGTGCCGAAAAGGCCGACGAGGAGACGGATTACGTGATGGTTCTCGGCAAGGAGTGAATAGAGGGTGCTCCTTGCGCCGACGGACGCGATGAACCGCTCGAAGGTATTGAGCGCCATATCCGGTTCTGGTGAATCGACGATCTCCTTGAAGATAAGGGGGGCCACTCGTCTAAGTACGCCTCTGCTCTTTTCGGTGAAGTGCGCAAAGGGGGGGCCGTTCCAGAGAAGGACGAGATTTTTTAGCGCTGCGGCGGACTCCTTGAACCCGTAAAGGGAAAGCCGCTCCAGCGCCTCGTCGCCCTCTAGCCCCCCCTCCAGGAGTTCGATGATCTCGGGCCGCTTCTCCTCTTCCAGCTTTTCTGCCGCCTCATGGAAGAGGGTAGAATAGATATTTTTTACGTTTTCCGTATGCTTTCGATGGTCCTTCAAAAAAGAGTCAAGCGGGCTTTCTTTGTACCCGGCCCGCCGTGCCAGTTTTTCCAGTTCGTCTTCATCGTTCGGCAGGGTGTGGGTCTGCCTTTCCTGGAATATCTGGAGCCGGTGTTCCACTGTGCGGAGAAAAAGATAGGCATCAGTCAGCTTCTTTTCATCATCACCCGTAATGAGCCCTTCTTCCTTCAGCTTTTTTAAGGCGTTCAGGGAATTTCTCTCCCTTAGCGCCGGGGTTTTGCCCGCATTTATCAACTGGAGGGCCTGGATAAAAAACTCGATCTCCCTGATCCCCCCTGTGCCGAGTTTGAGGTTAGTCAGGAGCTGGTCGTCCCTGGCGATGCGGGCGTCGATCTTGTTCTTCATCACCCGGATCTCTTCGATGGCGCTGAAATCGAGATACTTCCTGTACATGAAGGGGGTGATGAGCCGGAGAAACTCTTCACCGAGGGCAATATCGCCCGCCACCGGTCTCGCCTTCAGCATGGCGGAACGCTCCCATGTCTGGCCCCACGATTCGTAATAGATCTCGGCGCTTCTCATGGAACAGGCGAGATCGCCCGATTGCCCTTCGGGGCGAAGATTCATATCGACGCGGAAGACGAACCCCTCTTCCGTCACCTCGCTCATCGCCTTGAAAATGAGCTTGCCGAGGCGTATAAAATACTCGTGGAAAGAGAGGCTGCCTTGATGGACACCGCCTTTTTCCACCCCTGCCGTTTCCCCCTTTTCGGTGGTGTAAAGAAAGATGAGATCGATATCGGAACTAAAATTGAGTTCCCGTCCACCGAATTTCCCCATGCCGAGGACGACGAATCCCGCCTCTATTTCGCCTCCTTTTTCATCCCTGTAGAGGGGAGGCCCGTGCGCCTCCCGAAGCATCATGGAGCCTGTCCGGCAGGCCGCGTCGAGGGTCGCCTCGGCAAGATCGCTGATCTCGTCCATCACCTCCGTAACAGGGGCAAGGCCGAGCAAATCCCGAAGGCCGATCCTCAGGTATTCCTCCGCCTTGAAACAGCGGAGATGTTTTTGCAGATCAGCCATCTCCCGAACGTCTTTCAGACGTTTTGTCAAAACCTCTTTTTTCTCTTCCAGGGAGGTCGATCTGTTAAGACCGTCTTTTGAGAGAAGTCCTTCCAGTAGGCCGGGACGTCTGAGGGCGATGTTGATTAGAAAAGAACTGCCTCCGGCGAGCGTACAGAGCGCTTTCAGGTGCGCCTCTTTGAAAACTGAAGTACGAACCCTCTCGTCGGTTGATGCTGTCGCCAGCCTCTCAAGGTTGTTAAGTGCAAGATCGGGATCGGGCGAAGCGGTCGCCTCGGTGATGAGGGCCTCTTCCGAACCGGAAAAAAGGCCAGCCTCCAAAAGAAGCTCGATGTTTTTCAGGCTCCGTCCCGGTTCCTTAAAACCGATCTCTGAAAGGAGCGTTTCCGCCGCCTCTTTTTTCTCCGGTTCATGGAGAAAGTCGAGCAGGTTTTTTATTTTTTCAGTCATCAGGGGGCATCCTTCAGGTCAAGTTTGAAGAGCGTCAGTATATCATAAGGGGAAGAGGGGAATTAACCTAAAAAGATCGATTGGCCACGGATTCACCCCGTTAGAGAGAGCGTTATTTCTAACGGGGCAAGCGGACAAAGGCGGACTAAAAGGTAACGGCGATGGAACATGGATCACACGGATAAGGTCACGGATTAAAGGCAAAAGCTTTATGGTCGCTGCGCGGGAAAAGAAAGATTAAAAACTTTTCACCACAGAGAGCACAGAGGTCACGGAGAAGGGCAAAGGCTTTTAGGCGGGATAATGGGATCACAGAGATTAAATCCTGGATATCCTGTGAATCCTGTCAAAAGAAACAAGGTTTTAGATGTTAATGGAAAAGGAGCTAACGCGAGCGGCGCGCCTTTTTCAAGTGGGTTCTACGCAAATCTTGACAACCACAGGCCGAACTTCTATCATGCGACTGAAATCTTTTAGGAGAAAAACTCGCCCATGTTCGGAATAGGCATCCCTGAAATAGTGGTCATTCTCGTTATTGCGCTCATCGTGATCGGGCCGGAAAAGCTGCCCGAGATTGCAAAGATGCTCGGGAAGACCGTCGCTGAATTCAAGAAGGTCATCGATGGTGTAAAGACGACTATTGAAGAGGAGCAGGCGGATATCGAAAAAAGTGCCGATCTGCCGAAACATGCGAGTCTCGATGAAGAAGAGGAGCGCTTAAAGAAGGATTACGAAGAAATAATGGGGGATGACGAACCTGCTGAAGATGAAGAAAAGGCTCCCGCAAAAAAGGCCAAGAAAGGTACTAAGAAAAAGAAAGAGACCGCCTGACAGTCAACTACGTATTCAGTTTCTTCCCGAGCTTCTTTTCAACCGAAGCGATCTTACCCTCCAGCCGACCCTTTCCATCCTTCCGGTGATCGACCTTGATCTGCACGGAAATCCGGTTACAGTCCTCGCGCATCCTGTCGTAGCACTGTTTCACCACACCGAAAACCTCGTCCCACTCCCCTTCGAGCACCGTACCCATGGGATTCAGCTTGTAGGGGAGGCCGCTTTTGTCGATAATATCAAGTGAACGGGAAACGTATTTGCTGAGGCTCTCCCCTTTGTCGAGGGGCGTCATACTGAATTCGAGCAGTACCATAGTACCTCCTATGAAATAGCGTCGAGAATGTTTTTAAAGCAGAGCGCCGTGGCTGTGTTTCCCGAGATCTGGAGTTTTCGCGAAAAAAAGACGTTGTCCGGATCGACCCGGCTCAAAAGAAGCCCCACGAGGACGGAGAATTCCCCTTTCATAATCACATCGGGCGGGTCTTTGTGGTGCACCTTGACGGTGATCTCCTTGTCTTTGATGTAGAGGTAGAATTTCTTGCCGATATCGGTCGCCTCGAAGAGGAAATAGTTGTCGTCGAGCTCTTCGAGCCGCTCTTTAAAGTCGGGGTTATTTTCCACCACATGGGCGAGGAAGAGGCCGAGCCCCGCCCCCTGCATCCAGGAAGGGATGAAACGGAGCGGTTTGCTGGCGTAGTCGATTAGCTGTTCATTCATTGGGAAATTTTACCACCGCCCCCGGTTGAATGGCAAGGTGAAATATGGTTCATCTTTAGCTAGTACACCTACAAAGCAACAACATTCTGATTGGAATAATTTAATTATTACTGGTTGAAGGTAACGTTTGGCCTCAGCGGCGGGTGCAGCCCGTCCACTACAGGCCGTGGTTGGATATTTCTTCTCTATTTGATATCAAGTCCTTTCCTTTCTTGTGATAGGCACTTGGCATCACGAAGCATGCCTTCCGGCATTGGCGCACTGTAGGTAATCTTTATCGTGGATTGGACTTTAGAAATACGGTTTATGTAGTCGTCCGTGCTGATTTCCGTATGGTTTCTTAAGAAGAGCTCCCATAGCCTGATTAAGTCTAAAATCATATCAAGGGTCTGGAACGTCTCGCCATCGAAGTTGATCACCGTGATGTATCCTGCGAAGCAATCTGTGGGTGCAGGCTTAGCACCTTCTTGTTTGAATGCAAGGACGCTGTAATCATGAACGGCAGATTTGGCGTTTCTACCGCGAAGCCCATGCTTGTTAACGTTGACGAAATTTGCAGCTACGCGGTAAGGGATAAAGAGATCAACGATCTTGATTTCATTGGTGTCACGTCCGCTTGACCTGTAGTATTTTTCAACTGAGTCCTTGAGGTGAACAAGTTTGAGAAGGATACTATCTTCTGCACTCTTAATTCGTGTAACCACGCGATCCAGTTCCAGTCTTCTGGGACCACTAGTTTCCGAGTCTGCTCTTGTATATGCAGAAATTGAGGAGCATTGGGCGTGGCGCTCTTCAAAATGAAAAGCGATACCACCTAAACGCTTCTCAATATCAGCAACGAGGACTTCTTTTGCGCTCTCTGTCATTGTGTCCTATACATCCAACGATTGAATTAACCGGCCGCGATTAGCGAGTGAAACGAGCTATTAGCGGCCGGGTTGAATGGCTGGTTCGGCGCTTCTAATGCCAATGCTCTTTGCGTAATTTCTGGTTGAAGCAACTATCTCATTAGTGGACATATAAATCAAAAAACAAATCTCGTTAATGTCTGCGGGAGTCAATTCTATGATTTCCCCCAGTTTAAACTCTCTCAAACGCTCCGAGACTTTCACACTTATTGATCCTGCATTTTCAAAGTATAAACCTTCTTCAGGTATTGACATTAATGAAACCTCCTTGCCCTCAGCCGTCTGTGCAATAACGTCCAACTTCCACCATGTTAGTTTAAGCGAATGGTTTCCCTTTAAATCCTCCGGTCCGACAATGCCTTGCCTGTGAGTTATGCAATTTCTTGCTTGGTTTATGCTAGAAAAATATTTTTCTTTGTCAGTTTGTATGTCAAAATGTACTCGTAATTTTTTCAGTTTTTCTTCGACCCCTTTCCTCTCAAAAGCCGGGCCATATCTATTAGCATCTTCTGAATTCATAGCAGCCTTACTAGTTGCAAACCAAAGGCAGGACTGGTGTATTTTGTCGAGGAATAGAGCAAAGGTTTCTATTAACTCTCTAACTCCATTGGAAATGATCCATTTCTCAAAGTTCTGTTTAAAGTGTGCTACTTGTTCTTCTGAGGCGTTCTCCGGCACCATCTTAAAAAAATGGTTTTCAGGTAATTGATACTTCGTGAATTTATCCTCACGCGCGGCATTGACACCTAGCCCGAGAAAAATTGTAGTTCGCCGAATGCCTTTTAGAGCAATCTCTTTAACTTTGCTTAAATCCACAGTGACGTTATTCATAAGTTCACGCCGAACGTTAAGGGTAAAGGGCCGCCGCTTTTTGGCGGTCCCAGCCCGCGGTTTTTGCGGGCGATTTTGACCCACTTGTTATAACTTACAATAGTTATTGCCTTAGGCTATATAACTTACTTGAATGCCTGCGTTCTTTTTCTTAATTGATATTTATTGCCCTTAATCGGCTGTTAACCAATTAAATTTAGGATCAGGGAATCTTTCACTCTTATAGCGTCTTCGTATGTTATGCAGTTCTTTGCAGTATTGAAGAACATGCTCATATATTT
>CBDVDA010000012.1:0-39820 GCA_965372635.1 uncultured bacterium
CCGGAACAGGCTAGAAAAAAGTCGGTTTAGTAGATTGACTTCATCCCCCGGCAATTGTGATGATGGTGGTATAAAAAGATTGGAGGATAAAATGGAGAAAAGAGGTAGGGTTCTATCCGTTTTTTTAATCATTGGACTGTTTTTTCTGTCAGCAAGTTCTTTAGCCAGAACGGGACAGGCTTTCTGGAAGGTATGGGAGGGAAAGCTTAATATTAACCAGGCGTCGGAAGCCGACTTTACCCAACTCGATGGGATCGGAAAAGTGACTGCTCACAGAATAGTTGAGTATAGGACACGCATGGATGGATTTAAGTCGATCATGCAGTTAAAAGAAGTGAAAGGTGTCAGTAATGAAAGGTTAAATCGGCTCAGAGACAATTTGACTCTTTTCGATGCGTCCGATTTAAAGGTATTGGTTGACATTAACCTCGCTCCGGCAAGGGTTTTTATCTCGCTTCCCGGTATTTCGAAAAAGTTGGCTGAAGCGATTGTTGAATACCGGGAACGGAATGAAGGTTTTGAAGAAGTGGAAGAGTTACTGTTTATTCAGGGTATCAGCAAACCGAAATTCGAGGAGTTGAAAAGTTTTGTCACAGTGAAAAGCCCTGCAATCAAGACGAGGGAAAATCCATAATTGTAATGATTGTACTATTGTATCCAGCCTGCCTTTACTTTATTGATTGCTGAGCCTGAAGCGTTCATGAATCAACGCCTAAAAGCCCCATTGTTCTAATGGGGCTTTTCATTTCTTCCGAACTACTCTATCATAACCATTAACGAAGCTTGGTTGGCTTCTTACAATTTGCCGGGTTATATTCCTCTGGTTTGTACGTCTGGCGGTTATGGTGGAAAGGGATTAGAAAATGAGTAAAATTTTAGTGACAGGCGCCGCCGGATTCATTGGGTTTCATCTGGCAAAAAGACTCATTGAACAAGGAGATGAAGTAATCGGGCTGGACCATCTGAATGACTATTATGACGTTGGTCTAAAAGAGGCGCGTCTCGACGAACTGGACGGAAAAGTCGGTTTCCGTTTTGTTAAGATGGGGCTGGAGAAGAGGGATTGTCTTCTCGACCTATTCAGAAATGAAAAGTTCGACAAGGTGGTTAATCTGGCTGCCCAGGCGGGGGTCAGGTATTCGATCATCAACCCCTACGCTTATGTGGACAGCAACATTGTAGGATTTGTCAACATCCTTGAAGGGTGCCGCCATAATAGCGTTGAGCACCTAGTGTATGCTTCTTCTTCTGTATATGGTGCGAATACAAAGATGCCTTTTTCAGTTCATCATAATGTCGATCATCCCGTCTCGCTCTATGCCGCCAGCAAGAAAGCAAACGAACTGATGGCGCACACCTATTCCCACCTATACGGGCTCCCCTCAACGGGACTTCGTTTTTTTACGGTCTACGGACCCTAGGGCCGACCGGATATGGCGCTCTTTCTCTTTACGAAAGCGATTATAGAAGAAAAGCCGATCGATGTTTTCAACCATGGAAAGATGAGACGTGACTTTACCTATATTGACGACATTGTCGAAGGGGTCGTTCGAGTACTTGACAAAATTCCTGAGCTTAATCCCGAATGGAACGGCGACACTCCAGATCCAGGGAGTAGCAGAGCCCCTTACAGGATATATAACATAGGAAACAACAACCCTGTTGAACTGATGACTTTTATCGAGGCGATTGAAAAGGCGATCGGGAAAGAGGCAAGAAAGAACTATCTTCCTCTTCAGCCGGGTGATGTGCCTGCAACTTATGCCGACGTGGACGACCTGATGAAAGATGTAGGTTTCAGACCCGACACGCCTATCAAAGAAGGGATCGCAGCTTTTGTTAAATGGTATCGACTTTATTACCAATGCTAAGAACCTGCTCTTACCCTTTTCCGAGGGAGTCTTACCTGAAACATCAAAGCTGAACGATTGAGGATTAGTAACGTAATGGAGAGTTATTAAAAATGCGCTTATTGGTTACCGGCGGCGCCGGTTATATTGGGAGTCACGTGGTGAGGCAACTCGGTGAAAAGGGCCATGAAGTGACGGTCTTCGACAACCTGTCTACCGGACATCGCCAGGCGGTGCTCTCAGGAGAACTGGTTGAGGGAGATCTCGCTGACCACGAACTTCTTGGGCAACTTTTCGAGAAAGGCCGCTTTGATGGTGTTTTGCACTTTGCTGCCAGCATTGTTGTGCCTGAATCGGTAAGAGACCCACTGAAGTATTATAAAAATAACACGCGAAACACCTTGGGGCTGCTAGAAATGTGTGTAAAACATGGTGTTCGGAAATTTGTTTTTTCTTCCACGGCTGCCGTCTACGGGTTGCCCGGCGCGGAAAAAGCTGATGAAACGTCTCCTCTCCTGCCTATTAATCCCTACGGTTCTTCCAAGATGATGAGTGAGCGGATGCTGATAGATGTAGCCGCCGCTTCTTCTCTTTCTTATGTTATCCTCCGTTATTTCAATGTGGCGGGGGCTGATCTCGAAGGGCGTATCGGCCAGGCGACACCGGAAGCGACCCATCTGATAAAAGTGGCTTGCGAGGCAGCACTTGGAAAACGGGATGGAATCACGGTTTACGGTACGGATTACAACACCCCCGATGGAACTTGCATCAGGGATTATATCCATGTGGAGGACTTGGCGCGTGCCCATTTGGATGCCCTCAACTATCTTGTAAAAGAAGGGACATCAACTTTTCTGAACTGCGGGTATGGACACGGATACAGCGTGAGGGAGGTCCTCAAAGCCGTGAAAAAGGTGTCCAGCATCGACTTTCCTGTCCATGAAGGTAAACGGCGTACCGGTGATCCTCCCGCACTGATTGCAGAAAATGAAAAAATAAAGAAAGTCCTCAACTGGATGCCCCGTTTTGACGACTTGGAAACAATTGTCAGGTCGGCGCTGGAATGGGAGCGAAAAAAGGATGTTTTTCTAAAGGAAAAAGCGGGCTAACTCTTTTCCGCTCTTTTATCCCGGCAATACATGTGGTCGCTATATTGTCGTTGCAATCCCAGATAACCCGTCCTTTCTAAAAAGCAGCCCGTAAAGGGCTGCTTTTTTTCTTGCCCTGCGGGAAAGGATTTATTAAGATACAATGTCGTTTTGTAGTCGTTAAACTTAATAAAAATACGGAAGAGGTTTTTTTGGGAAACCTTAATTTTGGAGTTCAAAATATCCTGGACGGACAGGGATTCACCATTGCAATCACCGGTATGCTGATTGTTTTTGCTGCGCTTGCCATTATCAGCCTCTTTATCGCTGCCCTTCCGAAGCTGCTGATTGTGCTCGAAACCCCTTTCCCTGTGGAGCACCACCATGCTCCGCCCGCCGGAAAATCGGCGAAAGACGATACCGCACTTCTTGCAGCCATCGGTTTCGGTCTCTATAAGGCCGGGGCAATTAAAACGAACAAGAACTAGTTTTTTCATCCCTTTCGGGGAAGGACTTCCCCTTCCCCGAAAGGGATTACTTTTTTAAGGAACTTTAATGGAGCTATTTTACAAATTTCTTTCGACAACAGCTTTTGCGACCATGACCTGGGGCAACAGCATTATGATTGTCATCGGCATAATATTCGTCACCCTGGCCATCCGGAAGGACTATGAACCCCTGCTCCTCGTCCCCATCGGGTTCGGCGTTATCGTGGGGAATATCCCCTCCATACAGGGAATGGCGGTCAGCGTCTATGATGAAGGGAGCGTTCTCAGCTATATTTACCACGGCGTCAGCCAGGGGATATTCCCGCCTCTCATCTTCCTCGGTATCGGCGCCATGACCGATTTTTCCACCATGCTTTCAAACCCGAAGCTCGTCCTCCTCGGCGCTGCCGCACAAGTTGGTATATTTTTGACGCTCCTCGGCGCCCTTTTCCTCGGTTTTAATCCTTCCGAGGCGGGCGCCATCGGGATTATCGGCGGCGCCGACGGGCCGACGGCAATCTTTCTTTCGGCAAAACTCGCGCCGCACCTGCTAGGGTCTATCGCCATTGCCGCCTATTCCTATATGGCCCTCGTTCCCGTTATCCAGCCGCCCATCATGAAACTCCTCACCACGCGGAAAGAACGGCTCATCCGCATGAAGCCGCCGAGGCAAGTCTCCCAGCGGGAGAAGATCATCTTCCCCGTTGTGGCCTTTCTCATCGCCGCCGCAATCGCCCCCGGTTCCGTTGTCCTCATTGGAATGCTCTTTTTCGGCAACCTCCTGAAAGAGAGCTGCGTCACCGAACGCCTGGCCAATACGGCCCGAAACGCAATGATCGACATTGTCACCATACTCCTCGGCTTTTCAGTCGGTGCGAGTACGGAGGCGCAGACCTTTCTCAACAAGGAATCCCTTCTCATCTTCGGCCTCGGAGCGCTCTCCTTTGCTGTTGCAACGGCAGGGGGGCTTCTCTTTGCAAAGTTTATGAATCTTTTTCTCACCGACAAGATCAACCCGCTTATCGGCGCGGCAGGGGTATCGGCCGTTCCCGATTCGGCCCGTGTTGTTCAGATGGTGGGGCAACAGGAAGATCCTCATAATTTCTTATTGATGCACGCCATGGCGCCCAACGTGGCCGGCGTGATCGGTTCGGCCATCGCCGCCGGCGTCCTCTGGTCGGTACTGGTCGTTTAACAAAATAAGTAAAATTAAAAATAACGGAAAAGTGATCTAATATGGAAAAACAGTATTCACCTGTAAGAAGCGGCATGCGAAAAAAGATAAAGTTCATGTGTACCGCCTTTCGCGACGGTCTCCAGTCGGCTTACGGCGCGCGGGTCTATACGGAAGACTTCATGCCTGCCGTCGAGGCGGCGCGCGAAGCGGGAATCAACTATTTCGAAGCGGGGGGCGGCGCACGTTTCCAGTCGCTCTATTTCTACTGCAACGAAGATGCCTTCGACATGATGGACCGGTTCCGCGAGGTGGCCGGTCCCGATGCGGAACTTCAGACCCTTGCCCGGGGAATCAACGTGGTGGGCCTCGAATCCCAGACGAGCGAAGTCATCCAGCTTCACGCCGAGCTTTTCAAAAAACACGGCATTACGACTATCAGGAATTTCGATGCCTTAAACGACGTAAACAACCTGATCTACAGCGGTAAATGCATTGCCGAGGCGGGGCTTAACCATCAGGTCTGCATCACCCTCATGGAACTGCCGCCCGGTTGCAAAGGTTCACACGACGCCGATTATTATATCGACGTCCTGGATCAGATTCTCAAGGCCGATGTTCCCTTCGATTCGATCTGCTTCAAGGATGCCTCGGGAACGGCCGTCCCGTCGAAGGTTTACGACGTCATTAAAAGGGCGAGAAAGATCCTTCCAGGCGATACCTTTATCCACTATCACACCCACCAGACGGCGGGGATCGGCGTTATCGGCAACAAGGCGGCCATCGACGCCGGGGCCGACGCCATCGATCTTTCTCTCACTCCCTGTTCGGGCGGCACATGCCAGCCCGATGTACTCGTTATGTGGCATGCCCTCAGGGGAACGGACTATGAACTGGATGTGGACATAGACAAGGTGCGCGAGGCGGAGGAGGTTTTCAAGGAGTGCATGAAGGATTACTTCCTCCCTCCCGAGGCGGTGGCTGTCGAACCCTTAATCCCCTGGAGTCCCATGCCGGGAGGAGCGCTCACAGCCAATACGCAGATGCTCAGAGACAACGGCATCATGGATAAATACCCCGACATTATCAAGGCGATGGGCGATGTGGTTCGCAAAGGGGGCTTCGGGGCTTCGGTGACCCCCGTCTCCCAGTTCTATTTCCAGCAGGCCTTCAATAACGTCATGTTCGGAGAGTGGGAAAAGATCGCCGGGCCTTACGGAAAAATGGTACTCGGCTACTTCGGCAAGACCCCCGTGCCGCCAGACCCCAAAGTCATTAAAATCGCATCCGAACAGCTCGGTCTGGAGCCAACCAACGTTTCTCCTATCGAGTTGAACGATAAAGACCCCGACAAAAGCATGGCCCATATCACGGAGCAGTTGAGAGAGGCGGGCATTGAAGAAACGAAGGAGAATATGTTTATCGTTGCCACCTGCCGGGAGAAAGGGATCCGTTTCCTCAAAGGCGAGGGGGAGATCGGCGTTAGAAAGGTAGACAAGGAGAAGGGCCATGCCCTTGGCGAGATGGCCGATCACGGGGACTATATTATCACCGTAGAGGGGACAGACTACCTCATGTCCATTGAAGGGAACAAGGTCACTGTCAACGGAAAGGTCTTCGAGGCGGATATACGCAAAGATACCCATCCCACTCACAAACATGACGAAACGGGGAAGGAAACCAAGAAGGAAGGGACTGTCGTCACGGCCCAGATACCGGGGCAGGTGATGCGGCTTTCGGCCAAGGCAGGTGATAAACTGAGTGAAGGGGACCCCATCCTCGTAATCGAGGCAATGAAGATGGAGGTCCAGATTACCGCCCCCGTGGCAGGCACCTTGAGTGACATCGAGGTCTCCGAAGGAGAGCATATCGTGACCGGTCAGGCGTTGGCGACGATCAGTTAGAAAAACCTCTTTAGACGGAGTAGCGCCTGTTAAGTATCTCTGATTCAGGCGATTTAAGGGGAGGGCACTATGAGCAGGAATCCAGCCGTTGCAGGCATGTTCTACCCAGGCGATTCGGACAAATTGAACGACCAACTCGACCGCCTCTTGCCCGAAAAAGAATCCAGAAAAAAAGCGATCGGCATTATCTCGCCCCATGCGGGCTACGTTTACTCCGGTGGAGTAGCGGGGGAAGTCATCTCATCCGTCGTTATCCCGCCAAAGGTCATCCTCCTCGGCCCTAACCATACCGGTGTGGGAACGCTTTGCTCCATTATGACGAGTGGTAGCTGGACACTCCCTAACGGAAAAGTAAAAATCGACACTCCCCTCGCCGAAAGGATTATGGCAGAAACCGATCTGGCTCATCTGGATGAAACGGCCCATGTAAGGGAACATTCCCTCGAAGTCCAGATTCCTTTTCTGATTCACGAAAAACCGGACGTCTCAATCGTCCCTATTTCGCTCATGTGGATGAAGTTGAAGGCCTGCCGCGAACTCGGAGCCGCCATTTCTAACGCAGTGAAAGGTTGTGACGAAGAAGTTTTAATTCTCGCCAGTTCCGACATGACCCATTACGAATCGGCGGCGGCAGCGAAAGAAAAGGACCGGATGGCTATAGACAAGGTTCTCGATCTCGATCCTGAGGGTCTGTTTCATACGGTGATGGATACAGGAATCTCCATGTGCGGCGTTATTCCCGCCACGGTCATGCTCTTTGCCGCCAAGGCGCTCGGCGCGGCGAATGCCTCACTCGTGAAATACGCCACGTCGGGAGACGTGACGGGTGATGATAGCCAGGTGGTGGGTTATGCCGGAATGGTTATCGTTTAAGCAGGGTTTCCCATCCGGGGAAACAGCATGTCGTGAATACCTGAATTAGTTGTTATTTCATTAGTTCAAAAAGGACAGAGGCCACTTACTGAGGGGGCAGGTTATATCCCGATAATTTATGACAGCAGTAATCCGCCACGTTGAGGTTGTGGCAAGGGAGGAAAATTGTCACGTCCTTCCATGGTCAAGCATTTGAAGGACTACGGGGAAGGCATGTTTCCCCGGCTTCTCAGTCCTCCTGTATATTCTTGGGGAAGAGAAACTGCTAGAAGTTGTACCCCGCACCGAGATAGATGGTGTTTTCCGCGAAGACGTGAAGTTCACCGGTAAAGTAGACGTTCGGGTTGACGAAGTAATCAGCCCCGGCAAAGAGACCGAATTTATCGTCGGCTTTAAAATCTCCGACGCTCGAATCAATATCCACGTCGGAGAACCGGAAACCACCGAAGGGGGTAAGATTGCCTGACTTCTTGCTGATCACGGCGGCTACAGAATATTCCAGATAGTCTGCATCGCCCTTACCGCTATCCTCACTCTCGAAGGTCAGAATACTTGCGTCGATAGATACGCGGGTATTGTTTGCAGTTCCTTCGAAAAGAAGGTATTTGACCCCGCCGCCGATAGCGGTGCCGAGTGACCCGTTAAAACCGGGCAAATCCTGAACATCTGCGAAACCGATGTCGAAGTGGGCATCGAGCTTGTCGCTCACCCCGTAGGTAGTCTTGATAATGAAACTCCGTGAGTTGAAATCGCCCTTGCCGCCCCCGTTCTTAACGTCTCTGTCGATAAAGCCGACATTGGCCGACACGGTGAGAAGCTGGGCGCCCATATTCTGGCTTAAGCCTCCGATCTGGGCCGCAGCGGCGAGTCCCGGCAGTGCGAAAATCATAACAGTAATCAGTGAAAATCTTTTAAACATGTTCCCCTCCAGGTGAGTTTTAGTAGTTTGAAAAATATTGCTGTAATACTAATGATTATTGCTCAAGCTGTCAACAGGTAATTGGGGATTTCATCCCTTTCTTATTGTTGACAAATTCGCTTCTTAATGTTCACCTTTCTGCTCTTTTTTATCTTTACTGAGAGGTAGTGATTGGGTATGTTATACTTTAGGAAAGTTCGATCATAGATACTCTGGATTTTTGAGGAAAGAGATGGATGACAAGCTCCAGGAACTGACGGACAGGCTTTATACAGAGGGGGTTGAAAAGGGGGAGGAGAAGGCGGTTGAGATCGTCCGTGAGGCCGAGGCAAAGGCGGCCTCTATTATTAAAAAGGCCGGGGGCGAAGGGGAGCGCATCGTTGCCGAAGCGAAGAAGAGTACCGCTGAACTGAAACAGCGCGTCGAGGCGGAAGTTCGGCTCGCCGAGCGGCAGGCAATGCGCACCTTCAAAAAAGAGATCGAAGACGTAATCATAGCTGAGGTTCTCGATGAGGAAATCGCTTGTGCCATGAACGATCCTGTCACCATTGAGGATTTTCTGAAAACAGCTATCGAAAACTGGCACCCCGAGCAGTCCGAATCGCCTACCCTGGAGCTTCTGCTACCCGAAAAGAGGCGGACGGAACTTGAGGAATGGTTCAAGTCGAAGGCGGGGTGCGTCCTCGCACGGGGGATGGAGGTAAAGTTTCACGCCAATATTAAAGGGGGGTTCCAGATCGCCTCCCGGGAGGGGGGCTACAGGATCAACCTCACCGACGAGGATTTCAGTGAATTTTTCAAGCAGTACCTCCGACCGAGAACACGGAAGCTGCTCTTCGGGGAGAAGTAGATGGCTTCCCGGTATTACTGCCTCGTGGCGGGACTCCCCGATATCGGCTTCGACGACGGAAGACCGCTCCCTTCTTTCCCCGGTTTTGTGGAAGAACTCGCCCCACAGCTTTCCGACGATGATCTCATACTTTTGAAATTCATCCGCCTACCCCGCGACAATAGAAACCTCATTAATCTCTTGGAAGAGAAGGGCCGCCCTTTTGAAGAGGGGGGCAACTTTTCGAAAGAGGCGCTTCAAGGGGAGCTTAAATGCGAGGAGGGTATCCCTTCCTATCTGGATCGTTTTCTCGATGCGAAACGGCTGGGAAGGCCCGTCTACCGTAATCTGAGTTGGGAAGAGCAGTTGAGCCGTCTCTTTTATAAAGAGGCGCTTCGTGTCCCGAACCGGTTCCTTAGCGATTGGTTTGCCTTCGATCTCAATTTTAAAAACCTTCTTACGGCGCTAAAGTGCCGCACACACAACCTCTCTCTGGAGCGGCGTCAAAGGAAGCAGAAAGAGGGAGCCTGCACCCAGGTGATTATAGGGGAGAACGAGGTGACTGAAGCGATCCTCGCGAGCAATGCCCCCGACTTCGATCTTCACTCCCTCTTTCCCGAGGTGGACGCCTTGCTCGCCATGAAGGATGCCGATCTCGTGGACAAAGAGAAGGTGGTGGACAGGCTTAAGTGGGATTGGCTTTCCGAGCGGAGCCGCTTCCACGAGTTCGATATCGAAACGATCCTCACCTATTGCATCAGGCTGGAGATGGCCGGTCGATGGGACGCCCTGACGGAAGAGAGGGGACGGGCAAGCTTCGAGGATATTCTCGTGACGATGGAGAATAGAGTCAGTTTCGAAGAAGAACCCGTCGCCGGAGGCGCCTCATGACGGCGGGAAAGGTGACGGGAGTCATCGCCAACGTGGTCACCGTCGAGATGGACGGAGCGGTCAGGCAAAACGAGATTTGCTACATCGAGGTGAAGGGGCAGCGCCTCATGGCCGAGGTGATCCGGCTGGAGGGAAAAACCGCCTACACCCAGGTCTTCGAGAGTACACGGGGAATGAAAGTGGGCGATAAGGTGGAATTTACCGGCAGGCTGCTGGAGGCGAAACTCGGTCCCGGTATGCTCTCCAAGGTCTATGATGGCCTGCAAAATGACCTCTACGGCATGAAATCCCTCTTTCTCCACCGAGGCGAGTACACAGAACCACTCGATCAGGAAAAGCGGTGGTCTTTCCGACCGCTCAAAGCAGAAGGGGAGAACGTGGTCGCCGCCGACTGGCTCGGAGAGGTTTGCGAAGGCTGGATTGAACACAAGATCATGGTCCCCTTCGATTTCGAAGGGGTGGGCACGCTCAAGCATATTGTAAAGGAAGGGGAGTTCTGCGTAAACGACCGGGTCGCCGTCATCGTCGATAGTGAGGGAAACGAGCGGGACGTCTCCATGACCATGACCTGGCCCGTAAAAGTCGCCGCCCGTCAATATACGCAAAAACAGCGCCCCTCCAAGGTACTGGAGACAGGCATCCGGGTGATCGACATCTTAAACCCCATCGCCCAAGGGGGGACAGGGTTTATCCCCGGCCCCTTCGGCTGCGGCAAGACGGTCTTGCAGCATGCCCTTGCCAAGAATGCCGACGCCGATCTCATCATCATCGTCGCCTGCGGCGAGCGGGCCAACGAGGTGGTGGAAATTTTTCATGATTTCCCCGATCTCGACGATCCCCGCACAGGACGGAAGCTGATGGAGCGAACAATCATTATCTGCAACACCTCCAATATGCCGGTGGCGGCGAGGGAGGCCTCCGTCTATACGGGGATGACCATCGCCGAATACTACCGTGCAATGGGGCTGAAGGTACTCATCCTGGCCGATTCGACCTCCCGTTGGGCTCAGGCGATGCGCGAAATATCGAACCGAATGGAGGAACTCCCCGGCCCCGACGCCTTCCCCATGGACCTTACCGCTACGGTGGCTAATTTCTATTCCCGCGCCGGATTCGTCTCCCTCAATAACGGGAAGACCGGTTCAATCACCTTCATCGGCACGGTGAGCCCTGCCGGGGGAAACCTGAAGGAGCCGGTGACGGAGGCGACGAAAAAAGCGGCGAGAACCTTCTACGCACTTTCACAGAGCCGCGCAGACAGCAAACGTTATCCCGCCATCGATCTCATGGAGAGCTATTCCAAATATCTCGAATACGCCGAGGTGCGGGAGCACCTCGACCATCTCATGGAGGCGGGATGGTGCGACCGGGTGGGGGCGCTCAGAGACATGGTCCGCCGGGGGCTGGAGGCGAGAGACCAGATAAAAATTCTCGGTGACGACGGCGTTCCCCTCGATTACCACGACGCCTTCTGGAAGGCGGAGACCATCGATTTTGCCCTCCTTCAGCAGGACAGTTTCGACGCCGTAGACGCCTCTACGCCCCTCGACCGGCAGCGTTATATGGTAGATAAGATTACAGATATCTGCACCGGCAGCTTCAACTTCGATCATTTCGAGGAGGTATCCGCCTACTTTAAACGGATCATCAACCACTTGAGACAGATGAACTATCAGGAATTCGAGAGCGATGGTTTTTCCCGCCTCGAAGGCGAACTCGGAAAAATTCTCGAAGAAAGGCGGGTCCACTGATGCATACCAAGGCCTTCCAGCGAATCTATACGAGCATCGAGCATATTACGAAGGCGACCTGCACCGTTGTTGCCGAAGGGGTGGGAAACGAGGAGATGGCCTACGTTGCCGACCGACCGGCCCAGGTGGTCAAGATCGCCGGAGACCGGGTGACCCTTCAGGTCTTTCCGGGGACGGAAGGGATATCGAACCATGCCGAGGTGATCTTTCTCGGTAGCCCGCCTACGCTCAAGGTGGGCGATGAACTGAAAGGGCGCTATTTTAACGCCTACGGCCAGCCCATAGACGGAGGATCGAAAATCGAGGGCAAAACTGTCGAGGTGGGCGGCCCGTCGGTCAACCCCGTCAGGCGGCGTCAACCCTCGGAGATCATTTCCACGGGGATTGCGGGTATCGATCTTAACAACACTATCGTAACGGGACAGAAGATCCCCTTCTTTGCCGATCCCGACCAGCCCTTCAATATGGTAATGGCCGACGTGGCGCTAAAGGCGGAGGCCGACGTAATCATCCTCGGCGGAATGGGCCTCTCCAACGACGACTATCTCTATTTCCGTTCCGTCTTCGAGAATTCGGGCGCACTGGAAAAAATCATCAGCTTCATTAATACAACGGAAGACCCGGCCGTGGAGAGGCTCCTCATTCCCGATATGGTCCTGGCGGCGGCGGAGTACTTTGCCGTCGAGCAAAACGCCACCGTCCTCGTGCTCCTTACCGACATGACCCTCTACGCCGATGCGCTTAGCATCGTCTCCAACCGTATGGACCAGATCCCCTCGAAAGACAGCATGCCCGGTTCACTCTACAGCGATCTCGCCCGCATCTACGAAAAGGCGGTCCAGCTTCCCGAAGGGGGCTCCATCACCCTCATTGCCGTCACAACATTGAGCGGCGGCGATATTACCCACGCCATTCCCGACAACACAGGCTACATCACGGAAGGGCAGCTTTATCTCAGGAGAGACATGGAGATCAGCCGGGTCATCGTCGATCCCTTCCGGAGTCTGTCGCGGCTTAAACAACTTGTTATTGGGAAGAAGACCCGCGAAGACCACCCCCAGGTGATGAACGCCTGCATCCGGCTTTTCGCCGATGCGGCCGACGCAAAAACAAAACAGGAAAACGGGTTCGACCTCACCGATTACGACAAACGCACCCTGAAATTCGCGAAGATCTATTCGGAAAAGCTCCTCGCCATCGACGTCAATATAGAGATAAATGCCATGCTCGATACAGGCTGGCGGCTCCTTGGGGAACATTTCACGAAAGAAGAGGTGGGGATTAAGCAGGATCTGGTGGAGCGGTATTGGGTGGGCAAAACAGAAGCGTCGGGTGATGTCCCCCCAAGTTAAGTCATGTAGGATGGGTGGAACAACGTGAAACCCATCATTTTGCATAATTTAAAACGGGTATCAGGATTGATGGGTTTCGTCTTACTTCACCCATCCTGCGAGCTACGAGCTTTTTGGGATAAAAAAGTGTTTGAAAATCCGGGGAATATGGGGTAAGGTTGTTTAACCTCCCCCTTTGTCAAAGGGGGATTGAGGGGGATTTAAAGGGTATGATTATGAAAAGCAGAGGGGGAAAAAGAATTTGAAAGCCCGAACCGGCAATTTGCCGGGACGGGCTTTTTTTAGTAACTTAGAAATAATTTTCTGAGGTCGTGTAGTAAAAATTATTTAGTGAAGGCACTTATACCCCTCAAGGGGGTACTGAAAAGAGTCCGGCTTGTCCGGGTTTTAAACCGGCGGATATATTTTAAAAAGTCGCTGTCCCCAGTTACCTTTTCTGTCATTCCCGACCTGTAAGCTTGCCCCGTACTTTATGATACGGGGGGAATCCAGTTATATTATTTTTTTGTTTAAAATCAAGTAGTTAAGTTAAATAGTCGCTGTCCCTATTTAACCTCATGCATGCCGTAGTGCAGGGGATGGTAGATCTCGAATCGGGAGAAGAGGTCTCCCTTAAAGACGTCAAAAAAAGGCCTCCATATCGAATAGCAATGCCGAGAGCCTTCGTGAACTGATAAGATCGCCTTACCGCATTGTTCATCGAAAGGACATGGAGAAAGTGCGTATCTGGCGGAGTGAACGGCTTTTGAAACAACCTGAGGAGTAAAATAAGACTGTTTGTGAATTACCCCTTTTCATCGTTAATTATCCCATTTACTGAGAGTTGTTGAGAGGTGATTTGCTTTATTTATCAGGAGGTTGTCCTGTTAAATTCTAAAAGGTCGCTGTCCCCAATTAACTGGTTGTCAGGAAACCCCTTGCGCTCTCTAATCTTTTCACCTGCACCCTTTCTTACCTTCAAAAACCCAAAACCAAGTAAAGAGGGTCAGGCTTGCAAATGTGTATTTACAGCGATAAGGAGTAGATGGGGACAACGTATTAGAGTTATCAGATAAAGCACCAAAGTGGCTAAATGCATATTTGCAAGCCTGACCCTCTTTTCCTGCTCTTTTCCTGTACATGCAAGCGAATCCACTTCCTTTTTTTGGAATCAGGGGGATCCGCTATCTCTCAAAAAAAATCAGAATGTGGCCAAACCGTTTCGGCCCCGATAAGGCGCTCTTAAATGTAGGTACCGTTGTAAGGATGCAGGAAGAGATAGGCACGGGAGGCGCAGGTTTCAGATTCATGTATGCCGCCTTCCTACAGGAGGCCGCTGATATCACTGGAATTAAGGCGCTTTCAGAGGCGGCCCATATGATGGGTGAGACGGGAGATAAGTGGCGTGAATTTGCAGTAGCAGGTGCCAGGATGTACAAGACTGATGAAAGATCACAATCAGCCTACGATGAACTCTCCGAAAAAATCAAAGAGTGTGCAGATAGCGAAGAAAAAATATACAGGTTCCTGAAAAATAGTATTTAAACTAATTTCCTACCATTTCCTCCCCCTTTCATTTCTTTGAGCCTATCCATTATTAAGCACAGATGCAACTAGACAAAACTACCAAATAACATATTCAAGAATTACTGATTGAAGTCAATAGTATCTTTCCGTTTCAATGATGTTTTACAAAGGCCGTTTCCATTTTATTGCTTAGCATCTTTTTAAAACCTCCGAATAAGCCATGTCAATTTGTGAATAAACTATAGCTAGAAATAAACGTGTGCCAAATGAAACCCCATAAAAAAGGCGGGCCATTCGGCCCGCCTCATATTTAAACCTGTTGATCCGAACTGAAATCAGACCCCGTCTATCACCCCACCTGACGTGGATAAAACCGTAACGGAAGAAGGTGCGTTGTCGTAAAGATCGGTAACAGCAAAGTCAATGTCTGAAAGACCCGTTGCAATCACCGTAAAGGGGATAGTGACGAGCACTCCCGTGGCGGTTGGAACAGAATCCACCTCACCCTGACGCGAAGCGCCCACAAGCACAGTTCCCTCACTGCCGCCGCTTAGGCGGACAAGGTAGTTTACCGTAACTTCTTTCGCCTCAAGGACTGTCCCCGCTTCGTAGCTTCCGCCCCACTTCACCTTGGCGGCATCGTAGCTCAGCCTGATGTCTGCTCCGTAAAGATTGTTAACTTCCGTCACAACAATGTTTACGTAAACCGTGGCACCGCTTACGCTGCCTTTCTGCAATGTCACACTCTGCGCTCCGCCTCCACCGGCTGCCGTAAAGTCCGCAGTATAAGAAGGCCCGGTAGAGCCGCTGCCACTGCCGCCGCAGGCCGCAAGTATTGTCACGAAAATCAATGTAGTTATTATCTTGATCATCTTATTCATTTTCTCCTCCCTTAAGGCCGGTAAAGACCAAAATTAGTTGCAAGTATGGCAAGGTCCGAGCCGTCTATAATTCCATCATCGTTCAAGTCGGCAAAAGCGTTAAAGACCGCATCGTCTCTATTCTTTCCGAAACCGACAGACATCAATATGAGGTCATAGCCGTCCACCTGGCCGCTGTAATCGCTGTCTCCTGAGATGGTGCCCTCTGAAACGACAAAACTGCTGGTCGTTACTGGCGACGTGACCAGACCGTCACTCGCCGTAATCACGACGGTGTAGATCATGTCTTCTGCCAGCGCATAGGCCGGACTGTAGCCGCCGTCCGGTGTAACTGCAAGGTCTATCTCAAGCGGCTCGGCTCCCGTATCGAACCCAACGTAGAGTTTTGCGCTGTAAGTCACATCCTGCCCTTCCGGGTCGGTTGTGGCGTTAAAGGCGATCGTAACCGTATCGGCCACTCCGAAAACAGCGCCATTCTCTGTGGTAATCTCCACGGCAGCAGGCGGCAGGTTGGCCATCGGATTTGATCCGGCGGTATACTCGTCAACATCACTGATGCCGTCAAGGTCGCTGTCGGTTGCGCTGTTGTCACTCGATGGATCGAGGCCATTGGCGGCCTCCCAGAGATCGGGGATCGTATCGCCGTCAAGGCTTTCCGTAGACATTCCGAGCATTCCGTTCATATAGTCGATATAGGTTGAACTATCGTCGATAACGGTGGGATCGAGCCCCGCCGCAATCTCCACACGGTCGGGGATGCCGTCATTGTCCGTGTCGGTCATGAGGCGGTTGTCCTCATTTGCACCGGAACCGAGATAGTACTCTTCCAGGTTTGTCAGTCCGTCGCCATCAGGGTCGAACGTTCCATCGGCAATATAGGGATCGGTGCCGTTCGCTTTTTCCACATCATCGGGGACGCCGTCACTGTCCGAATCTTGAAGAGTTATATTATCAATCGTCGGATCGGTAGCGTGGTAGTACTCCCTGATATTCGTTATGCCGTCGCCATCACCATCAGCGAAGGGATCGACGGAGGTGCTGCCGAAAAAGGCAATCTCCCAGTTATCGGGCAGATTATCACCGTCTTCATCGCTTAGCTCTGCATTATCCGCCTGCGGGTCTGTGCCGAGACGGTACTCCTCAAGGGTTGTGAGTCCATCTCCATCGGCGTCGGCAACAGGATTGTCGGTAGAAGAAATATTACCGAAGGTCGATTCTTCCCAGCTATCGAGGAGTCCGTCGGCGTCGAGGTCGAAGTAATACTGCTCCGTAATAACGGAAGTTTCGTTTCCTGCCGTGTCACGGGCTAGGAATTTAAGCGTACTATCTGCTGAAAGGTTGACTGCCGCAGGCGAAGCTCCTGTCTGCGTGGTTCCGCTTACGGGATAGGTAGGCGTAGTGCCGTCAAGGGTGTAATAGACTGTAGCCGTCTCCTCTGCCGACAGGCTTACATTCTGCGCCGCCGTATAGGTGCCGAAGGCGGGCGAGGCGGCAATATTGACACCCGTATCTATCGTTACGGTAGTTATAGATGACGGATCACTTGTATTCCCGGCCGAATCGACAGCCTTGGCTGTAATGCTGTGGACTCCTAAATTGAGGGTAGAGGCCGTTATTGTCCAATTGCCGCCTGTAGCCGTTGCGCTGCCCATAAAGGTGTCGGGAACGGGGTCGTCCGAGTAGAGGTTAATCGTAACATCCGCCTCTGCTGTTCCCGTAAAGGTGGGCGTCGTGTCGTTTGTGATATTGTCCGTATCTGACATTCCGCTGTCTGTGAGCGCCGTCATATCAGGCGTGGATGGCGCATCGGGCTTTATGGTGTCAGCAATAACGCCGTAGGCTGGCGAAGTCCCCTTGAAGCTTATCCACCCCACGTTCTCGCTCCAGGCATAGCCGTCGAATGCCTCTGTGGCCGGATCGATGGTGACCTGGCTGTCTGTGGGGTTGAAGTTTATCCAACCTGCCGTCTCGCTCCAGGCATAACCGGAGAGATTGCCCGAGCCGTCTTTATTGACGCCCCAGTTGTTGGGAAGTGTATTAAGGTAAGGGCCGCCAAAATCATGCCCCAGCTTTATCCAGCCAATGTTTTCAGCCCAGGCGTAACCTGAGAGGTAATCGTCATAAACGGTGACGCCGCCGTAGGAAGGCCGGAAGTTTATCCAGCCTGAGTTTTCGCTCCAGGCGTATTTATCGGTGTCGATGATATTGCCGTAAGTAGTCGGCGCTACCGCCATAACCGGCCCCGCCGAAAGCAGCCCCAGCAGCAGCGCCGCTGCGGCGATTATTCCCTTACCTCTCGTCTTCATAATCCTGCCTCCTTCTTTTGTGGGCATTGCCCACCACGGTATGCTTTTATCGTTAATTCGGTGGGCAGTGCCCACCCTACGTTTATTCTCCACCGATATGTTCGGGGAACTTCATTTTCTTTTCACTCCCCCAATTCTTTGTGTAAATCCCATTTTTCACAAACCTGCTGAATGTCGAATATTCCCATTCATCCGGCGATTCAACCAGGCCATGCTTCACCGGGTTGTGATGTATATAATCACAATGCATCTCAAAATCTCTTTCGTCCCGAATCGTATGTTCCCAAAAGCGCCTCTGCCATACAAGACCTTCCCTCTTTTTAAGCCTCGACCCCGTAGGGTGGGCACCGCCCACCAAAAGCCCCCCAACCTTCTTTGTAAACCGGGCCTTTATCATTCCCCACCTTTTTGAAAAATCGCTATCGCCATCGGGCAGCGTCCATATACAGTGCAAATGATCCGGTAGCAAGACCCAGGCGTCAATATTGAAGGGCCTGACGGCCTGTACTTCCTTAATCGCACTTCTAAGGGCCAACCGGCTCTCCTCCCGGCAGAGTATCCGTGCCCGGTTGTGGGTCACAACGGTGAAAAACCAGGTAGTTCCCTCTTTCGCCCTTCGGTAATTCGGCATTACATCATTTTACAAGGGTGGGCATTGCCCACCTTTTTTCATTGCATAATCTTTTCGGTGGGCAGTGCCCACCATTTTTCATAGCATAATCTTTTTCGGTGGGCGGTGCCCACCCTACGAAACTACGAAACTACAAACCAAATAATCAAAGAACCAAATAACCGATTCACTGTCCTCGCACGCAACGGACATCGTACGCGCTCGCCTTACTGCCGAGGCTCGTGCTGCCGTTATCGAAGCTCACGAGCCACGCGCCTGCTGTATTGCTCGCGTAGGTAGTGGACGACCAATAGTACGACGTAGCTACACTGATAAATGCGCGCATGTTACCAGAACGCACCGGCTCAGTCCCGTTTGCAATAGCATAAAGTTCATCCCTTGACGGCAAACGCCAATCACCCGCAACAGAACCGTCAGTAAGGCTATAGGCAGCATTTTTAACGTCATTTATACATGCGAGAATTGCGGCGTCCCATGATTGCATTCCCATATCGGAGGAGTCCCGCATCCAGACCAGCCCCGTCTCCATATCCAGCACAGTCCCGTCTTCCTGATAGCACCAGCGTGTTCCGTTCATCGTGCCGGTGCATACCGACGCGCCGCCGGATAGAGACCCTGTTACCTCACTCCCGTCTACCCAGGCCTTCTTGCCGCTCAGGATGTCTGCTGCAACGGCATCCCCGGTACTGGTGTCCTGCACATTCCCGCCGATACCGGTATAAGTCCCGGTCTCTCCAAAAATCGTTACTCCCGATTTTATATTGACTGCCGCCAGGTCTGTATCTACCGTTGTGAGGTTAGTGAGGGCGTAGTACCCGGCATTTAGCGCGTTGGACGTTTCTGAAAGGGTCTGTGTGGCCAAAGAACCTGTTTGCGGCCCCCATGTTCCGTCTGTACGAAGTCCCCAGAAGGTCTTGCCAGACATCGCCTCCGATGGTAAAAGTCCATTTGTATTGTCAGGCTGCGGCAGGACAGAGGTTATGTTATTAAGCGACACCCCAGTAGCCTCCGGCCCGGCGGAAGGTTCGGCAAAGCCGCCAGAAACATTCAGGAAAGCCCCGGAATCTAGCCTGTCGTATATCCCCTGCAAGGGAACCATCTCGCTCCCCGAAGAAGGCGCGCCGGGGGAATCGAGGTTGCCCGCTAAAAGGGGCGCAGCCCCGGCAAGGAGAACTGTTACCGTTAAGACTATTTTTCTTTTTAGATTCATTGTAAACCTCCTGAGGACATAATATTTGAAAAGACGGTTTTATTGTGCCAGAAAGTTTTTTTAAAAAAACATTTATTTGGCATTCCGATCCCGTAGGGTGGGCAGTGCCCACCGGCTATAAAATAAGTTATCAGGTTTCAGGTTGCAGTTGTCAGGAAAATCTGCTCTCTCTTTGCCTGCACCCTGACAACTGATAACTGCACCCTTTCTTTTAACCCCTTTCTTCAAACCAAATAATCAAATAACCCAATGACCTACCCCGTTAGAGCTGCGGCAATAGTTATATCATGTTTACAAAACATCCGAGCAATTCGCTATGACAGCTCTAACGGGGCCTACTGTCCGGCGCGAACGGGCCATACGTAGCTGACGTCGCTACTCTTAAGGCTGACGTCCACGCTGCCATTGACCATACCGACGATCCAGGCGATGATACTGTTAGGGGCATAGGTAGTAGCCGACCAGTAGCCGTCCGCCTGAACAGAACTGAAGGGATGCCCTGTAGGCAAAGCTGGAGAAGATTCCCCTGCATCAATGAGGCTCTCCAGTTCATTGAGGTTCGGTAGCCGCCAATCACCCGCCGTAGAACCATCGCTAAGACCGCAAAAAGCGTTTGCCAGACCGTTTGCATCAGTGTTGGCAGTAGCCCAGTTGCGTGTGCTAAAACAGTTGGCAGCCTTCAGCCAGATCAGTCCGGTCAGGTTGTCTGTCACTGTCCCGTCGCTGTTGTCGGTGAAACGGGGGTTGGGTGAAGAGACGCCCCACAAGAGGTTGCCATCATCACCTGTTGCATAACTTGTTGTCTGCCCAGTTTCAGGCAGGTTTATCTTGCCTGCAAAAGCAATACCTGCGATTGACACCATAATCACTGTAAATAACATTATTTTTTTAAACATCTTTATCTTCCTCCCTGGCTATGATTTTTATAAAGGGCAAGCGCTCCTTTATTCTGCCTATATACCTGTCTGTCTCTTTTATAATTTACAACTTCTCTTTTCCCCGCCATCGATCTCTTTTGCCGGGCTGGTTGTTTTTCGGTGGGCAATGCCCACCCTACAAAAACATTCATTCTCCGCCGAGCTTTTCCGGAAATTTAATCTCACCCTTGCGGCCCCACTCCTTGGTATACAAGCCTTGTTTTAGAAATTTGTTGAAGGTCGAGTATTCCCATTTGAGAGGTGAATCGACGATGCCATGCTTCACCGGATTGTAATGTATATAATCACAATGCATCTCAAAATCTCTTTCGTTCCGAATCGTGTGTTCCCAAAACCGCCTCTGCCATACAAGACCTTCCCTCTTTCGCAACCTCGATCCCGTAGGGTGGGCATCGCCCACCAGAAGAGGCCCCACCCTTTTCGTAAACCCAGCCTTAATCATCCCCCACCGCTTCGAATAATCACAATCGCCATCAGGCAGTGTCCATATGCAGTGTATGTGGTCCGGCATCAAAACCCAGGCGTCAATATTGAAGGCCCTGGCGGCTTGCACTTCCTTAATCACTTCCCTAAGGGCTATCCGGCTCTCCTCCCGACAGAGGATCTGTGCCCGGTTGTGAGCAACGACAGTAAAAAACCAGGTAGTTCCCTCTTTCGCCCTGCGATAATTCGGCATTATATTATTTTTCGTAGGGTGGGCAGTGCCCACCACGGTTTGCTTCTATCTTTTACGGTGGGCAGTGCCCACCCTACGTGTAGTAAGTCTGTCTCTTTCTGAATTCGCGCGCACAATCAACCTCAAGATACTCCTTGATAGATTTCTAAGGTCAGTTCCAAGCGTATACTTGTTATACCTTGAAAAACCTCTTGCGATATTTTCAGTGTAAAGCGTCATATCAAATGCTTTTCGATATATTGGCAAGTGTTCATATTGAGCCATAGTTTAAAAACCAAATAATCAAATAAACGAATAATCTACTGTCCGGCGCGAACGGGCCATACGTAGTAGGGGAGAACCTTAACGCTGGCGTTCACGGTGCCATTGAACATATTGACCATCCAGGCGTTGTAACTGTGAGGGGCAGCGTAAGTAGCCGACCAGTAGTAGTTCGCCTGAACAGAGGTAAAACCCTGATCGATAAGCCATGTGGCGACGTCTGACAGGCCATAGTTTACGAGGCTTCTCAGCTCCTTCCTGTTCGGCAGACGCCAGTCGGTTTGATAGGTACCCCCATTGCTGATGTCACCACAATCATTCGAATTCATTGTGCCTGCAATATTCAAATTGGCTACATCAGTCAACGCGACTGCCCATGCTCTAGTTGTGGAAGCGCAGTTGGCGTTTTTCAGCCAGACAAGCCCCGTCAGGTTGTCCGTCACCGTCCCATCGCTGTTGTCGGTGAAACGGGGGTTGGGTGAAGAGACGCCCCACAAGAGGTTGCCGTCATCACCCGTGGCATAGCTTGTAGTCTGACCGGTAGCTGCAACCAACGCCGTGGGCAAAGAGACAGACACCATGGATCCCGTCTGCGGCCCCCATGTTCCTGATTTTAAACCCCAGAAGGTCTTGCCGCTCATCGCCTCCGAAGGCGCAAGGCCGTTTGTATTGTCCGGCTTCGGCAGGACGGATGAGATGTTATTAAGAGTAACACCAGTAGCGCCCGGCCCGGCGACAGGTTCGGCAAAGCTGCCGGAGACGCTCAAATCAGCGCCTGTATCGAGGCGGTCGTATATCCCCTTTAATGTCGGCATCCCACTGCCCGATCCCGGCGCACCGGGGGAGTCGAGATCACCGGCCATGAGGAGAGATGGCCATAGAAGGCACAGTGTCAAGACTAATCCGGGGACAGTCCCGGTTCTACCCCCCCTTTCTTCCCCCCCTTGGCAAGGGGGGGATTGAGGGGGGGTGTCCATAAACAGGGACAGTCCCCTGGCGCTGTCGCCGAATATCAGCGGCTCGTAATAGCGCTTTCTCCATCTTTTACTAATCATTTCCGCCTCCTTTTTAAAAATGTTTAAGTTTCGCTTATTTTCACTCTCACCATTTACTAAGGACATCAGGGTTCTTACAAAAACCGCCCTTTAGTCGCTCAGTTATAGTTATAGAAATGGGCATTGCCCACCCTACGATATTAATCCAAAAACCCTATTAATAGGGCAAACTATGTGCCAAAGTGGAACTCCAATGATTTCAATATGTTAGAAGTTAAGGATTTTTTGAGGTGTTGTTATGGCTAACAGAGTGTCAAGAAAGGGTGTTGCCGTGAGCAACACTTATTGAGAAGGTGAAGTGGACAAGTCCTTGCGAGGGAATATACCTGATGGTTGAATAGAGGACTATTTTTTTTGTTTCTCGTTGCCAATCTCCAGCTTGGCAACGCGTTTGTACGAGAAGCCTGGCTTCTTTGTTGGAAGCATGATTGACTTGGGTATGGACATTCTGGAAGCTGGAGCTTCCAGGTCAGGTATGTTCCCAAGCTGGAGCTTGGGAACAAGAGGCATATCGGTTCCTTTGCGGAAAAATGGGTAGGGAATCTATTTCTTTTTGTAAAATATGCTTCTGTTCTTTTTGAGGATGCGAGCCGCCTTTTGCTTATTGAAGCGACATTTTTCCAGCACTCTTTCCTTCACTTCTTCAACGATATTGTCGAGGGAAGCTTCTTCAAGGGGGAGGGTAAAGTTGAATCTGATGGAATTTTCATCGTCCGGGTCGCCTTTTCTGCTCTCCATCTCCTTGCTGAGAGAGGGAGTATCGGGGGAGGCAAGTCTGAAATCTTCCAGCCGGGGTGAAGAACCGTCACTCATGATGGACGCCCTTTCAATGCAATTTTTTAACTCTCTTACATTACCGGGCCAGGGACGCTCCATAAGAAAATCAATAATTTCATCTGAAAGTTCTAGGGGTCGCTTACCCATTTCATTTCTAGACATCTCCATGAAATATCTGGAGAGTAAAGAGATATCTTTCCTCCGTTCTCTCAAGGGGGGGATGGTAATAGGAAAGATCATTATCCTGTGATAAAGGTCTTCCCGGAACGTTCCCTCTTTCACCATTTGAGAGAGGTTTCTGTGGGTCGATGTAATGAACCTGAAATCGGCTTTTATAAGTTCGTTCCCACCCACCCTCTCGTAAACGTTTTCCTGGAGTACGCGAAGAAGCTTCCCCTGCATCCCCAAGGGGAAATCGCCTATCTCATCGAGAAGAAGTGTGCCGCCCGAGGCCATATCGAATTTCCCCTTTTTCTCTTTATCAGCGCTTGTAAAAGCGCCCTTCACATGACCGAAGAGTTCACTCTCCAGGAGATTATCCGGTATTCCGGCACAGTTTACAGCGATAAAGCTCCCTTTCCCTGCCCGTCTTTCGCTATGGATTGCGCGAGCCAGCACCTCTTTTCCTGTGCCGCTCTCGCCCATGATGGCAACAGTCGTACCAGAAGAAACCGCCACCTTCCTGGCCAGAGAAATAACTTCCTCCATGCAAGACGATGCTCTCACCATACTTTCAAAACCGGTATTCGATATAAGGGCTTTTTTTAGTTCAATGTTTTCACGGCTTACACGGAAATAATCTATGGCGCGCCTTAATGAGAAAACAAGGGTCGGCGGATCATAAGGCTTTTGCAGGTAGTCGTTTGCCCCCTCTTTAAGAGACTTGACAGCGTCGGAAATCGTTCCTTCTCCCGTAAGCATAACGAAGGGGAGGTCTATCCCCGTCTTTCTCATATTATGCAATAGTTCAATGCCGCTCATGCGCGGCATATACTGATCCGAAAGGAGGACGTCAAAGGTCTCAGACTTTAATAAAACCAGAGCTTCTTCTCCGTTTGAAGCCAGAGAACACTTAAACCCATTATTTGCCAGATCTCTTGATATGACCTTTCTCTCAAGAGGGTCGTCCTCCACTACAAGTATATGTTCATCCATCATTGATACTCCTTTTCTACAGCTAGAAACACGTGAAAGGAACTCCCCCCTCCCACAACTGACTCAACCTCAATCCTGCCGCCATGAGCCTGAATGATATCATTACAGAGGGGAAGGCCCAGTCCCGTGCCTTTCTCTCCCTCAGTACCGATGTTCGTAGTCCTGATACCGTGCCTGAACAGATTCGGCAATATATCGTTTTTAATACCTTCACCATTATCTCTTATCACAAAGCCGCTCCCCCGGTTACTTGCCGAAAGAACAACCTCACCGCCTCTGGTGGTAAACTTGAGAGCATTGGTGAGAAGGTTGTGGAATACCCGTTCCAAAAGATCAGGGTCGGCGGTAACGGTGTGAGACTCCCCCAGTTTGTTTACAATATTTACCTCTTTCTCCTCATACCCTTTTTTAAGACGGAATATAACCGAATCTGCTAAATCAGACAATCCTGTTACCCTCTTATCCACTCTCATATTGCCTGATTGCACTCTACTTACGTCGAGGAGTCTGTCTATGGTTCGGATCATACTATCGGCCATCCCCTTCATATCCACGAGACTTTCTTCCAGATCGTTTGAGTCTATTTTTTTATAGCCCTTCTCGCTACCGAGTTGACGAAGACAGCTAGATATGGCGGCAATAGGTGAACGGAGATCGTGGGACGCAAGAGAGAGAAACTTATCTTTCAATTCATTCGCTTCCAGCGCCTCTCTATGTGCCTTTTCGAGTTCGCCGGTTCTTGCCTCGACCAATTCCTCCAGGTTGTCCCTGTGTATTATAAGCTCCTCTTCAACCTTCTCAAAATGGACTATTATCAAGCCGACGGCAACAATAATGTCGAGCATGACCGAAATGACCCAACCCCAGTTGCCGATCCCTTCCAGAGGTCTGAATGCCAGGTTGACCCCGCTGATCAATAGAGCCGTACCGGCGATATACTTCCCCCCTCCGGCGCTTAAAAGGGAGCCTCCTATGAGAAACGCGGAGATTATCCTTGCAGCGCCGGAATGAATATCGGAGAAGACCGAAATCGGCAGGTGCGGCATAAAATTGAAGCTATCCCAGGGGACAAGTATTAAAAAGCCGACTGACAGATAAACGTACTTTAGTGTTTTTAAACTCCCCCTTCCGGCAAATTCGCAGCTCCCCCATAAAAGAAGGGTAAAATGGCTCACCCTGTTTATCAATATGAGAGTTGAGCCCCTTTCTATCAGTCCCGTGAAAGTGAGAAATAGCGAAATGGACATGACAGCAAAAGCCAGCGCCCATAACCCCATATATTTCTCTCGCCTCCCATAATACAAGTAGGAAAAAACGAAGACAAGCAAGAGGGCAACGATTCCCTTTATGGCAAAGAATAAGGTGATTTCTTTCATCATTTTTTTGTTTTAAATTAGACACCTTAATACTGCATTTCTCCTGTAAAAAAGTCAATCATTACCCCTTGTTAATTGGTAAATAATATTATTAGCAAAAGTTACACGTAGGTGTGATTATGAGGATATATCTCGTCAAAAGTAGACAAAAAAGCAAAAGCCTCTTGGCAATTTCTCACCAAGAGGCTTTTTAAAATGTCCGATTGGGGTCGGACCAAGCCAACCAATTTATATTAAAGAATAAAAGCCTCGATTAGCCCTCTTTTTTCTTCTTAAGGAAAATAGGGACTAGGGACAGCGACTATTTTATTGACATCTCCCGCACGAACGAGAAACAAAAGGGGTCAGCCCTTGACTTTATACAAAATATGGTGACACAACATCAATCCATCCAGACAAATCAGCATGATTTCATATCTGCCAAAACCCCGCCTCTGCCCCCCGGTATCCCGACACATATTCATTATAGAACGAGCCAGCGCTGACCGAAAGGAAACATCATCCATTTCTACCAGAAAATCACGTGCTTTGCCACTCAATAAGCAGCGACTGTTTTACAATAGAATTAAAGCCACACTATACACAATTTCACGTTTCCAGATATTCCCTCAGGCTCATAATCCTTATCCCTTCATACTCTTTTAGCTTCAGCATAGCCTTATCCCCCGTGACGACGGCATTGGCCTTGCCGCATAAGGCACACTCGATTATCCTGTTATCAGGTTCGTCCTGTAAAATATGAATCTTTTTTGCCGGGCTGACCAGGGTGGCGAGACTTGAAATATATATGGCGGTGTGACTTATCGCCTCTCTGTCGCGGTGAAACTTCGAGGCAAGGACGGACAATATCTCATCAAGGATCGGTCTTGATATGAATAAGACGTGATCGCCTTCAATTATTTTCAGGACCGCCTTTTCAGCCTGGCCTTGGGGGATTGCAAAAGCGGAGATGAATATATTCGTGTCGAATACTACCCTCACCCTTTGAGATACCTCTCAAGGTCTTTTTCGGTGAGAATGCCCTTATCCTTGGCCTTGCGGCTCCAGAAATCCTGAATCTCGTAAAACCCCTTTTTCAGCCTCTCTTTTCTCGTACTCCTCAGGGAATCCTGGATCACCGCACTGAGAGTCTTTCCTTCCTCGGAGGCTATCCTCTCCGCCTCTTCTGCCAGTTCGGGGGGAAGCGATATTGTCTTTTTAACTGCCGTTGCCA
Organism: uncultured bacterium; assembly: GCA_965372635.1. GTDB lineage: Bacteria > Desulfobacterota > JADFVX01 > JADFVX01 > JADFVX01 > CBDVDA01. Next base: position 27,105 of record CBDVDA010000012.1, read on the forward strand.
TTGCATTACCTCCTGATTTCGTGTTCGGTATGAATTAATCATACCAAGGCGTCTCTTGAAAATCAAATACTTTTCCAGGAGAAACAGTTCGAAGTTAATTAGCTGAGCTTTTCAAGAAAGACGCTCACTCTCTCGAATGCGTCCCTTTGCACAAGCTCCCGTTCCTCGGGGGAGAAATAGAAAGAGCTTGCCTATTGCCTTTTAGCTCCAATACATAGCGTTGCAGGGCGTACATAAAGTATACTGCCACATGTTAAAAGGTTTTGTTTTACGGGATAAGAAAACATCCGGTGCAATGCGCGTAGCTTATTGCACCCTACAGAACTAAATCTTCTTCACCATGCAGACCGCAGACCCAGAGCAGTCTTTTGAAAATTCACGTGTCCCTTTGACGGCGTCCGGCGCACCCTCTCTTTCGACCCTTTCAAAACCGAGGCGGGCGAAAAAGTCCTATTTCCCCCAGCGCTTCCAGGCCGATCACGCCGACAACCTTATCGTCTGCCTTTGCCGTGATGAAATTTTCCAGATGTACGCTGAGCCCTTCGGCGGGGAGGTTCACCTCTCGGAGCAGGGTGGTGATGGGACCGAGGTCGGCAGGTGTGCCAATGCGATAGTCGACCCTTTTCGCCATCTCTTCTCTCCTTGTTTTGGGATAAAAAAACGGGGCATCGAACCGATGCCCCGTTTAGGAATTAACGCTAAATGCCTTTTTCTTAAAAGCGGGCGCTTACCGCCACCAGCCATTCATCCTCATCGTCGGTAGTGGCATCATCCGCCGAGAATTTATCGTAATAAAGTTCCCCATAAAATTTGGGCGTGAAGAAGTGCCGTACTCCGAGGGAGAGGGTGTCTCCTTCGACATCCTTATCGTCGCCTGAATTAATCGTGTAGCCGAGTTCGATATTGGTTTTTTCGTTAAAGTAGTGGTCGGCCAGAAGGGAGATGATCGTATTCGATTCATCTAGGCTGGCGAATTCGTTGCTGGTTCGCTCAACACGGCCTTCCAGATTACAGGCCTTGCCGTTTTCGTGTTTCTTCACGAACTTCACATTAGCTCCGAAGCCGTCGCTGTCCATCGTTTGGCCGAACGTCTCTGTCTCTCCCGTGAAATATGTGAGGCTCACGCGAAGGGTGTCGGCCAGGAACATCCCCGCCTCCAGGGCGATATCGTCTACATCGATCGTTTGCCCCGGCACTTCGATCTCAGTCTTAAACAGGGTAACTTCGGCAAAATAAGGCGTATCGGGTTTCATGTAGGTGAGGTCCGCCACAAGATAGGAAACGTCTCCGTTAACGGAGCCTTCAATATCCCCTTCACCGAGCATGAACCCGATGCTTCCGATTCGTTCCAGGAAGGCCGCCTCGGCCAGGGGATGGCCCGACGTATTCACCTCGTCGAAGTGGAAGGTTGCGAATACGATGGGCATGTTCATTTCTATGTTACTGTCGTCTTCCGACGTTATATAGCCCGCGCCCGCCTCAGCCCTGTAGCTATCCTGCGCAAACACCACAGCCGGCATGGCTGCAAAACAAAAAATAGTTAATAACAATCCAAATTTTTTCATTTTTATCTCCTTTGTTTTTTATAAGATCAATATGGTTTGGAACAGAGTTTAGCCGAACATTTTTAAAATGTCAAAAAATAAGAGACAACTTATTCCTTTTAGAGATTACAACACTGCTTAACAAGCTCACCTATAACTTGTTGTCCATCGCTTATGGTACACAAAAGGGGGAGGAGTGCTTATGGAACCTTTGGAGGAAGAAATTTCACAAGCGGCCAGCACCATAGAGTCAGCCAGGGCGGTGATGATTACGGCGGGTGCGGGAATGGGCGTCGATTCGGGCCTGCCCGATTTCCGGGGGAACGAGGGCTTCTGGCGGGCCTATCCCCCCATGAAGAAGCTCGGTATCTCCTTCGTCGAGATGGCCAACCCCCAATGGTTTCGCGCCGACCCAGAACTCGCCTGGGGGTTTTATGGACACCGTTTGAATCTCTACTGGGAGACTGCACCCCATGTTTGTTCTCAAACACGTTCTATCTCCCCGTGCTTACGGGATCAACGAGGTTTTTCTGTTTTTTTGATGGTGGATTTAGGTAATTGCCGTTAATTTAGGTGTTGTCCTCACAGAGAGAAGCCGTTATTATGACGAATTTAAAGGATAATTAGCTGTCCTGAAGCGCCTTTTCTTTGGATGGAAGCTGATTTTGAGTATTGTTGACAGGTGAGTGCCTTAATGAAAGGAGTTTGGATATGATCTTTAATATGCAGATGGCTATGATTGCGGCGGGTGGGCTGCTCGTTGGTGTGTTCGCCTCTTTTTCGGGACTAGGAGGCGGTTTTATAATGGTCCCCCTTCTTCTTTTTCTCGGCAACCCGGCGCCAAAGGCAGTCGGTACATCTCTCCTTGCCGTCATGATCATTTCAGCTTCGGCACTCTTTGCACACCACAGGCTCGGTAACGTGGACGTACAGACGGGACTGTTCCTCGGCTTCGGCGGTTTGGTGGGAGCCCAACTCGGCGCACGGATGGTGGAGAATCTCTCCACCTCTGATTTCCAGAAGATATTCGCCCTGCTTCTTTTCAGCCTCTCTCTCTACCTTTTCTTCAAGAAATAGGGAGGCTCCATATTTTGCCCTCTTGACAGATAGGAAAAGTCTGCTTAAATTACTTATAAGTAAAAATTAAGGAGAAAAACTATGGCGATTGTTAAATGGGACCCTTTTCGCGACATCGTGAGCCTTAGAGACAGGATGGACCGACTTTTTGACGACAGTCTCGCTCGTATACGGGGAGGGGAAGAAGATTTCGGCATCTCCGGCTGGGCGCCATCCGTCGACATCTATGAAACATCGGAAAACCTGGTCATAAAAGCGGAAGTGCCGGGAGTAACCAAGGAGGATATCACCGTAGAAGTTAAGGATGACAACCTCTGCCTCAAGGGAGAGAGAAAGTTCGAAAAAGACGTAAAAGAGGAAAACTATCACAGGATGGAACGTTCATACGGCGCGTTCAAACGGGTCTTTTCCCTGCCCACATCCGTCGACCAGAACAAGGTGACCGCTTCCTTTAAAGACGGCGTGCTTGAAATTACCTTGCCTAAGATTCAAAAGGAGAAGCCTAAGCAGATCAAGGTGGATGTGGAATAGATTTTCCGAAGGGCCATCCTGACTTTTTTCAGGAAGAGTAGAGACGGTATTTGTTAAATCCCTGCCGGGTGAATTCCTCTACCGTTTCCCACCCACCCGGCTCCGCATCTCTTCCATGATCTCCGGAGTAATACGTGCAAGGCCCTTCTCCTTTGCGTACCGCTCCAGTCCCTTCTTTACCATCCCCCTCAAAAAGACAGGCACCTTCTTTAGCCGCTCTTTAGCCGCCTCCTCCCAGATCAACGTTCCCACCTCGCGTTGCCGTGACTCCCGTTCACCCAACTCAGGTTTATAATCGCACCAGGGGTCTTCTCCCATCATATCCCCCGACGCCGAGAGCGCCCGCGCCCGGCACCCGCCGCAGACCTCGCTGTATTTACAGTCGGCGCATTTGCCGTTATACATAGGGTTTCTCAGCGCCTGGAAGACGCCGGAGGATTCCCATATTTCACGAAGAGATTGCTTCCTGATATTTCCAACGGCTCCCGGCATATAAGGACAGGGGGTCACGTCTCCTTCGGGGGTGATCCTGAAATAGCCGGTCCCGGCGATGCAGCCGCTGGTGGCCCCCTTCATGACGGGGGAGTCGGGGGCTTTTTGCTGGACGACCCTGAGGAAGTGCGGTGCGCAGCGCGCCCTCACCATCATCTTGCCCGAATAGGCCCCCTCGGCATCGGCAAGGTAGTTGAGCATCTTTTCGTACTGTTCCGGCGTGATGTCGGTCATCTCCTGCCCCCGCCCGGTGCAGACGAGGAAAAAAACGTTGGCCGCCCGCGCGCCTTTTTTCGAAGCGAGTTCGATCAGTTCCGGGATTTCGTCGTAATTTTTCCGGGTCACGGTAAACTGGATCTGGAAATCGATGGCCTGTTTTTTAAGCGCATCGATGGCCGCCACCGTTTTTTCCCATGCTCCTTGAAGCCCCCTGAACTGGTCGTGCGATTCAGGAAAGATCGAGTCAAGGCTAATGCCGACTCCCTGTACGCCGCAATCCCGTAATTTACCGGCGACGGAATCGTCGATGAGTGTGCCGTTTGTGCCGAGAACAACGGAGAGGCCGCCTTCGGTTGCCTTCTTCGCGATATCGTAGAAGTCAGGCCGAAGGAGCGGCTCGCCGCCAGTGAGGATCAGCATTGCGCCCGGTGCGTAGTCGGCAATCTCCCCGGCGATACGAAGCGCCTCATCCGTCGGCAGGTCTCCCGAGCCGCCCTCCAGTTCGGAGGCGTCGAGATAGCAGTGATCGCACTTCAGGTTACAGCGTTTAGTGAGGTTCCAGGAGATGAGGAAGGGGGAATGTTCGTTCAACGTCTGTTATTCTAAAATCTGTTTATCTGTTCTTTTTTCGCCTGCGCGGCCCGGCCCGCCTCGTGGAGGAGGCCTCTTTTTCCCTTTTTCAACTGACCGGCCACCTTTTCTGCGACCTCTTTCCCCTGCGAGATACAGGCCCGGACGGAAATACCTCTCAGGTAGTTTCCCGTCAGATGCAGACCGGGGATGACGCCGAGATACTCGTCGAGTTTCTCCAGAAACATCTGGTGCCCCATGTTGTACTGAGGGAGACCTTTTTCGTGCCGCACAAGCCGGGTCAAGACCGGTTCTCCCTCTACGCCTGCAACACGGCGGAGATCTTCGAAAGCAATGGAAATAATCTCATCGTCGCTCTTTTGCAGGAGTTCAGGATCCCTGGCGCCGCCGAGGTAGTTTGTAAAAAGCACCTCGCCGTCGGGTGAGCGGCCTTCGAAAAAGGTAGAGGACCAGAGCGAACCGAGGGTATTGAAACCCTTTTCCTTTTTCGGGAAGAGGCAGCCGATACCGTCGAGTGGGTGGGCAACCTGCTCCCTCTTAAAACCGAAGAAAGCAGCCGCCATGGGGGAATAGTCGATACCGCCGAGGATCGTCCCGATATTGTCCGAAAGCGGTTTCACCAGTCTCGCCGTCTCGTAGGCAGGCGTGGCGAGAATAATTGTTTCCGCGCGGAGGGTTTCTTTCTTCCCCGAAATCTCGGCTGAAACAGCCCATTCTTTCCCGACCCGTTCCATACTTTCGACGGCAATGCCGGAGAGGAGAGACCGACCGAGGTGGACGGCAAGTCCGTCCGTAAGGGCTCCCATCCCCTTTTTGAATGAAAAAACCTGTGCGGCACAGGCGGTTCGCACCCCTTTGAACCTCCTTTTGATAACTCCTTTCAAAATGCTGCCGTGCTCCTCTTCGATGGCGGAAAACTGGCTGAAGGTGCTCTTCACGCAGGCTCTTTCAGCATCCCCGGCGAGCGTCCCCGCCACATAGGGCTCGATGGAACGCTCGAATATCTCTTGCCCGAAACGGCGGCTGATAAACTGGGCGACGCTCTCTTCTGCACCTTTGGGCCCCTTAGGGATGAAAGGTTCCATCAAAAGCCTCGCCTTCCCCTTGAGGCTCCAGATATTGGTCGTAATAAGACCCTTGAGGTCCATCGGCACGGCAGTCGGCAGGCCGTCTTTAATGAGATAGCGTTTCTTTGCCGCTTCCTGCCGAGCTATCTGTTCAGGCCCGAGACCGAGGCTCTGGCAAAGGTAGTTCACTTCCGGGAGATAGTTAAAAACGCAGTTGGCCGCATGATCGAGAAGGTAGCCATCCTTGAATTCGGACCGGATAAGTCCGCCTGCGCGCTCTTCCCGCTCCAGAAGTAGGACGTCTATCCCTTCCTGCTTTAGCCAGAAGGCAGTCGACAGGCCGGAGATTCCTCCGCCGACGATGATGACTTTGTGTTTGGTTTCAGGCATAGTGACTCAGATGAAGAGTGAAGGGTTCAGGGGGCTTCTGTTTCCCCGGCGGCGACTTCAAGCGACTGCCTGTAGAGCCGTTTTCCGATCATCTGGCCCAAGATGGCGACGACGACAAAATAGGGGATGAAACCATAGGAAATTCCGAGGTAACGCCTGAGGAAGATAGTGATGAGGATTGGAATATAGAGACACCTGCCCCAGGGTCTCGAAAACCGCTGAAACCTTGCGCCGTAGACGCCGAAAGGGAGGTGAATAATAAAAGTGCTAAACAGGCTAAGTTCCAGGTGGTGGCTTTCCATCGGGCTCTCCGTCAAAACGATCTAAATCGAAAAATCAGGCCTATAAAATACAGGTTTGACCCGTCATTGTCAATGACGGCCCCGGATTTTACAAACAAAAAAAGCGGGAGACTCTCCCGCTTTCAATAGAATATTTATGAAAAGACGCTTACGCCGCCGGGCACCCTCCGCAGGCAGATGATTTTGCCGCCGTATCGCAGGCAGGCGCTTTCTTTTCCTTGGAATAACCATCGGAGTACCAGCCTCCCCCTTTCAGGTGAAAGGCCCCCGTTGACATGAGCTTCTCTACATGCACCCCGCTGCACTCGGGGCAGTTCGACGGGTTCGGATCGGACATTTTCTGCATCAGTTCAAATTCATGTCCGCAATCGGAACATCCGTATTCGTAAAGTGGCATCTTAACCTCCGTTATTACCGTTTGTCCATTTAGAACGTTATATTTTAAGTATTTTATCCTTTTTTGTCAATCTCTTTGGCGTTCTCTGTCAGCGACACGTAAACTGTCCGGAATTGTAGCACGTGACTTGTCCGGTTTATGGTTTTCCTCCGAAAGGAGAAGCCATGAGACGAACAAAACTGCTACAGGAAACATGATCTCAATTCTCAGGTCAATTCAGAAACAAACCGCACTGATCAAAAGCTTTTTCCCTATGGCAGATACCAAGTATATTCTGGAGACCCCACATTAACTGCCATTACTTATGCAACTATTAATGTGAGCTAAACAAAAAAAGAGCTCCCATTTTGGGAGCCCTTTTTAAAATCGCAAATCCGGTTTACAGCGAAACAGTATAGACCTACTTCCTCATCCTCTTCGTTCTCGTCCTTTTGAGGAGTTTCCTGTGCTTGTGCTTCGCCATCTTCTTTCTACGCTTCTTAACTACGCTTCCCATCTTTACCTCGCTAAATTTTTAACCGGGACATTCCCGTTTCATTTTTAAAGTGTGTAAATATGCGCTATTTTGGCCGTTTTGTCAACAAAAAAGTGTTTTGTATCCTGATGGTGAGGGAGCAGGGAAATAAAGTTTTAGTGAAAACAAGAGATGATATGGCGTTACCAACTGAAACATCTGTAATATTTTGCTTCTTGTAGTGCTTTAAATGTACTTTGTTGAGAATCAGTAGATTTCTATTGGTACTCAACAGGATTTGCTATCCAAAAGTTTTCCCTAATCTGCCACTCCTATTGACTCATTAGACAATAGGATAACCTTTCCATTTCTCCGACGTCAATTCATTGTCAGAATTGGGGCGGCGCCCCCCCCCTCATCTTCATTGACTGTATCCACACCCTCTGGTATATTGGCACCTTCTTTTTTCTGAAACAAGAGGGGTTTTTATGCCGGAGAAAAAGCTGACCCATTTCGATGAGTCGGGGCGGGCGAAGATGGTCGATGTAACGGAAAAAAGTGTGACCGCACGGGAGGCGGTGGCCGTCGGGTCCGTCCATATGAATCCCGAAACACTCGCCCTTATCGAGCGGGGAGAGATCAAAAAGGGGGACGTCCTCGCCGTTGCCCAGGTGGCGGGCATCATGGGGGCCAAGAAGACGCCTGACCTGATCCCCATGTGTCATCCCTTGATGCTCACTGGCGTTACTCTCTCATTCGAGATCGGAAAAGAACCGGACAGCCGGGGGCTCTCTGTCATTAATATTTCGGCAACGGTCAAGACAAAGGGGCAGACAGGTGTGGAGATGGAGGCGCTCACCGCCGTCTCGACAGCGGCGCTCACCATATACGATATGTGCAAGGCGGCCGACAAGGAGATGATTCTCGGTGAGGCCTGCCTTCTTTCCAAAAAAGGGGGCAAGAGTGGTGACTTTAAAAGAGGGGGGGAAGCATGAAGGTAACGGTCAGGCTCTTTGCGAGCTTGAAAGAACAGACAGGTACGGACCACCTCGACATGGAACTGGCAGACGGAGCAACGGTGGGTCAACTTACCGCCCTTCTTTCGGAGAAACATCCGGCGCTGAAAGAGGTCCTTGAAAAACGAAAGGTACTGATCTCCCTAAACCAGGAGATGGCAAAAAAAAACGACATATTGAAGGAGGGGGATGAGGTAGGCCTGCTTCCCCCTTTTTCCGGAGGATCTAATGGTTGAAATGGTAAGGATACAAAAGGAAGATTTCTCCATCGATGAGGAGGTAAAAAAGGTGACCGCCACGTCAAACGGCATCGGGGGAGTTGTTACCTTCCTCGGTACGGCTCGTGATTTTTCGAAGGGGCACGACATTGAGATGCTCTCTTTCGAGCACTATCACGGTATGGCAGAGAAGAAGCTGAAGGAGTTGAGAGAGGAGATCCTTGACAGTTTCGATCTCGTCGAACTTTCCATCATTCACAGGGTGGGCGATATCCGTCCCGGTGAAAACATCGTCCTCATCGTTGCCGCAGCTTCGCACCGGCCGGCCGCCTTCGACGCCTGCCGGGCCTGCATCGACGAACTGAAGAGGGTGGTCCCCATTTGGAAGAAGGAGTTCACCACCGAAGGGGAGTGCTGGGTAGAGGAGCACCCGTAGCCGAGGATGCAGTCCCCCATTCCTTTAGTAACCTTTATCGGCAAATCGAACAGCGGTAAGACGACGCTTCTCGTCAAGGTAATCCCCGAATTGAAGCGCCGGGGCTACCGCATCGGTTCAATCAAGCACACCCATCATAACGTCACCATCGATCAGGAAGGGAAGGATTCCTGGCGCCACCGGAGGGCGGGCGCCGAGATGGTGGCTCTCCTTTCGGGCAACACCCTCTCTTTTGTCCGCGAATACCCCGATGAGCCGGATGTAGAACTTGTTCGTGACCGATTTATGGACGGGGTCGATATCGTTCTCGCCGAGGGATTCAAGTGGACAGGCATCCCGAAGATATGGGTCTTCAGGAGCGAAAATGCCGACTCGATTATCCGAAAGGACGAGAGCTTGGTAGCTGTCGTTTCGGACCGGGATGTCGATCTCGGCGTTCCCTGGCTTGATATCAACAATATTCAGGCGGTGGCCGATTTTATCGAAGAACGTTTCCTCATATCTGCCTGATTTTATCCCTTTGAAGGCGGGCTTATCTACCGATGATTCATAAAGATGTGACAGGCGCCATACTCACAGGGGGTGAAAGTCGCCGCATGGGACGGGACAAGGCGACCCTCGAATTCGAGGGGGAGCCCATCGTTAAAAAGGCAGTCCGGTTATTTAAGAGCATCTTCTGCCACGTCATCGTCGTAAATAAAGAGCCGGGGCGGTTCGGTGATCTCGGCTGCGAAGAGGTGGCCGACCTATTTCCCGAGCGGGGGGCCATGGTAGGCGTTCTTACGGCCCTTGCAGCGGCTAAGACAGGCTATGTCTTCGTTGCGGCCTGCGACATGCCCTTCCTGAAAAGAAAACTCATTGATCTCACCTTATCGAAGGGACGGCAGTTTTCCGTTGTCCTTCCCCGCATAAGAGGCAAAGGGAACCCTCTCCACGCCCTCTATACAAAATCCTGTTATGATGAGATGGCTTCTTTTATGAAGAAAGAGGGGAAAAGTCTTAACGCTTTTATCGGAAGCCTGCCTTCAGAAAAAGTTGGCTATATTTTGGAAGAAGAGATACGGGTTATCGACCCCGAGGCGCTTGCACTTTTCAATATGAACACCCCGGACGACTACGAAAAAGCAAAAAATCTTCTCTGAAAATCGCCCCGGTAATCTATTAATTTAGCATGGAGCTTTGTACAAACGGCTACCTAAAAAGTAAACTCGATTCCCGCACTCACGATATTCCGTTCGTAGATATAGTAATAAACATTGGAGTCGGAATCGATATAGGTATAGTCCAGCTTTAGATTTACCCTTTCTGTAAAAGTATATCCCAGACCGGCTCCGAGGGTGAGGATGTTATCCTCTCTCTTTACACTGGCGGTGCTGGAAAGGTTACTGTACTGCTGGACGTAATAGTCGGCAAGGACATTAATTTTCAGGCCATTTCCAAAGGGCTTGAGCGCATAGAGGGAAAAACGCGTACCGCTGTATTCCCAGTTCCGGCCGTCTGTATCGTCCTTATCGAAACGGTAGGTAAGGCTTAGGAAGCTTCTCTCTTTTTTATCGAACAGGAGATAAGAGAGTCCGGCACTCCAGTTCTCGCCATCGCGGTTCTCGTCTGCCAGCGGCTGCTGCTGGACAAAATCCTTGATAACGACGCCTGCCGACAAGGAAAGCTGCCTGCTTTCGCTGATTGGAATAGACAAAGAAGGTTTAAAAGAGGTCATTTTCAGGTAACTCTCTCCGTCGAGCGAGAAATCATCGTAGCCGAGCGGCAGGGAAAGGTTGTTCTCACCGATGGAAAACTTCGGCGTAAAGGTAAGGTTATGCCCCTGCAAGTCATAGGCGTCCAGGTCCTGATGGAGACTCTGGTAGAAGCTGTATCCAATTTTGTAGCGAATTTTGCCGTCCTGTCTCGGCGCATATTCGCCCTTCGCCGTAACGACGCTCCGTGAGTCTTTCTCTTCTGATATGACGACGGCGCCTATGGATTCCGATGGCTTTAAAAGGACATTGTCATCATATTGGAAGGTATAGCCAACGCTCAACTTGTAGGGGCTGATGCTTTTTTGTGTTTCCATCCTGTCGAGACTCTTTTTCGCCATAATCCCCGTACTGCTTTCAGGATTGATGGAAATAGCCTTTTCGAAGGCGGCCTTCGCCTTGCTGCGGTTTCCTTTTTTGTAATAAGCGAGGCCGAGATAATAGTCTGTTTGCTGTTCAAGCCGCCGGCTCTTCGTTTCTACCTTATTAAGTTCCCCGATGGCTGCCCGATGTTTATTTTTTTTCAGGTAGACAAGCCCCTTGAGATAGGCCGTAAAGGCGGTATTTGCACCGAGACTCTCCGCCTTTCCGAGCGATGTTAAAGCATCGTCATACTGGCCCAGATTGTAGAATACCTCGCCGAGGTGCATCTGGGCATCGGCAAAAGAAGGGTCTATTTGCAGGGTCCGTTCCAGGAATACCTGTGCCTGGACGAAGTTGCGCATTTCTTTGTATGTCAACCCCGTATAGTAGGCGCCCTTAACTGAGCCGGGCCTTTTTTCCACGGCCTTCATTAGTATTTCGACGGCCTCTTCAAAGCTCTCGTCATTATACAGATCGATACCTTCTTGCAGGTAGTCGATTTCAACCGAAACGTTATCGCTTTCGGCGGCATAAACAATCAAGGGAAGGGAGACAAGCAAAAGCAGGAGAACAAATAATAAGAAAGGTGATTTCATCGGTATAACCATTTCAGAAATTTATAAGAGATTTGCATTGAAACCATATGAGGGTGGAATAAATAAAAAGCAAGAGGTTATTAAATTATTTATTGGTTCCTTTGTCAAGAGAAAAGGGTTTAGATTGCATGGGACAGGGAGAGCAAGGGGAAACGTCAAGTCCGTTGACTTCGGTTACATCAATATGAGATAGTGACGCAGATTTTTTAGAAGAAACTTGTTGAAAATGAAACATAAATTAATCAGTGAGATCAAAAAGCTCCTGAAAGAGCGGAATGCGCTTCTTCTGGCGCACAACTACCAGCGGGACGAAATACAGGAGATCGCCCATATTACGGGGGACTCTCTCGGTTTAAGCATGGAAGCGGCAAAGACGGATAAAGATGTGATCGTCTTTTGCGGCGTTCATTTTATGGCGGAAAGCGCCTCTATCCTCTCTCCGGGGAAAACGGTCATCCTGCCGAGGATGGATGCAGGCTGTCCTATGGCCGACATGATTACCGCCGAGGCGCTTGAGGAAAAGAAGAGAGAACTCCCCGGTGTGCCGGTGATTACTTACGTCAACTCCTCGGCTGACGTGAAGGCGATCAGCGATATATGCTGCACCTCGGCCAATGCCGTCAAGGTGGCCCGTTCCGTCGATGCCGACCGTGTCTTCATGACGCCCGACAAAAACCTTGCCCAGTACGTAGCGAAGCAGATACCTGAAAAGGAGGTGCTCTGGTGGGAGGGGTTTTGCCCGACCCATCATCTTTTGAAGATGGAGGATGTCCTAATAACTAAGAAAGAGCATCCGACCGCCCTCTTCATGGCCCACCCCGAATGCGCACCTGAAATACTCGATCTGGCGGACCATATCTGCAGCACTTCCGGGATGTACGAATTTGCGGCGAAGACAAGTGCTGAAAAAATCATCGTCGGCACGGAGATGGGGATTCTCTATCGCCTGAGGAAAGACAACCCGGAGAAGGAATTTATCCTCCCCTCCGATGTGCTCATCTGCCCGAACATGAAACTGACCACTCTCGAAGACGTTTACGATTCCCTTTGGGAAATGAAAAACGTCGTCAAGGTGGAAGAAGCGATTCGCGTCCCCGCCAAACGCGCCCTCGACAGGATGCTCGCCGTTCCGCGAGACTAGCAAAACGATTCTAAATTAACCTATCAATAGTTTATATGACTTGAGTTGAATCCATTTTGTATCTCCACTTAAAGACAACTGGAGCTTGATTAATTTCACCTATGTATTGTTCAATACGTTCTTTTAAT
>CBDVDA010000013.1:0-38882 GCA_965372635.1 uncultured bacterium
CATCGTGAAAGGTTTCCGGGGAAGAGGCGGGGGCGTCATTCTGTCGAAGGATGCCAGTGAAATCAGCCTGAACGACGTAATCGAGGCGGTTAACGGTCCCATACAGATGAACCGCTGCCAGACGGAAGGTGCGGAATGCACGAAAGAAATAGAGTGCGCCATTCACGGTGTTTGGGCGGGCATTCAGGATGTGCTCGTGCGGGTTTTAAAAGAGTACAAGGTTTCCGATGTGGCTGCGAATTACACCAGCGGCAATAAGATTACTTTGTGCGAGATCGTGGAGAACATCAGTGCCATCGGCAAGCCGGATCATATTGCCGCCTGAATCAACGGTAAAATAGAAGATAGAGACAAAAGCCCCGCTGCCAAGCGGGGCTTTTTTTATGCCTTTCCCAGGTAAACATAGATGTTGCACCGGCAGAATGATTGCCGGGCTTCATGAATAAACGGATATAATATATCCTTATGATGAAAATTCTGCTCACCACCCTCCACTCCCGCTACAGCCACGCCTCCCTTGCCCTTCCCTCTCTCGCCGCTTCTCTTACAGAGGTTGAAGGGGTGGAGACGGTCATTAGAGAACTGACCATTAACGAGGCGGAGGAGAGCCTTTTTGAGGCCCTTTCCGAGGCCGGTGCAGAGGTGATTGCCTTCTCCTGCTATATCTGGAACATCGAAAAAACCCTCATCCTTTGCGAAAGACTGAAGAAGGAGGCAGGATGTTCCTTTATCGTCCTCGGCGGACCGGAGGTCTCCTTCGAGGCCGAAGCGATCCTTGAGTCCCACCCATCGGTAGATTGTATCGTCCGGGGAGAAGGGGAAACTGTATTCAGGGAACTTGTCCTTTCCCTGAAGGAAGAGCGGAACATTGATGAGGTAAAGTCGGTTTCCTTTCGGAGAGAGGGGGAGATTATATGTAATCCCGCCGATCCCATGATCGCTGACCTCGATAGCATCCCTTCACCCTTCGAGGCAGGTCTCATCGACACGTCAAAACCGCTCGTCTATTTCGAAACCTCACGGGGCTGCCCATTTTCTTGCGCCTTTTGCCTCTCCTCTCTGGAGGCAAAAGTACGCGCCTATTCGCTTGGCCGGGTAAAGAGAGATTTGTCCCGCCTCATGATGGAAGAGGTAAAGACGGTCAAGCTTGTCGATCGGACCTTCAATTTCAACCCGAAACGAGCCGACGAGATCTGGGCGTTCATTCTCGAACATAACAGGTCGAGCCGTTTCCATTTCGAGATCGCCGCCGACCTTCTGACCGATGAGAATATTGAAGTCCTGAAAAGAGTGCCGAAAGACGCCTTTCGGTTTGAAATCGGGGTACAGTCCATTGCCGAAGAGACCCTGCATGAGGTGGGGCGGCAATCAGAGATGACAAAGCTTTTTTATAATGTTAAGAGGCTCCTTGAAGAAACGGAGATTCTCCTTCATCTCGACCTCGTGGCCGGGCTCCCCGGCGAGAATATGACCGGATTTCTCGCCTCTCTGGAGCGGGTTTTTCAAACGGGCGCTCACCATATCCAAGTGGAGCCGCTCAAGGTGCTGAAGGGCGCCCCCATGGAGGAGATTGCTAAACGGGAAGGGTATGGGTGGAGTTCACACCCTCCCTACCGCATAATAACGACGCCCTGGCTTGATGCCGACGAGGTCGAGCGGATCGAAACGATGGGACGGCTTCTCGAACTTGTCTACAACAGCGGCCGGTTCAAGGAGTCTCTAAATCAGGTGGCGGAGGTAATGCCGCTTTCTCAGTTTCTCTCCGGTCTTGCCGACTTCTGGCAGAAAGAGGATATTTCTACTCTACCGCTCGTTGCCCTCTTCGAAGTACTCTGGCGGTATGCCGGGCAGGTTCTGGAGGATAAACCGTTGGCTCTTTTTTGCGACGCCCTCACTTTCGATCACTGCCGCGCACTCTATCCAGCTCCGAAGAGACTCCCCTCTTATTTTCATTCATACTGCGGGGCAACGGGCAGGGTTTCGAAGAGGGAGATAGTGCAGTTACGGACTGACCTCGGGCTCCCCTCCGGCAGGATTCGGGCCTTCGTTTGGTCTTTTGGAAAAGACTATGCCGATTCCGGCAAAGAGAGAGAGACGGACCTCCTCTTCCTCTACTGCTCCATGCCGGGAGAAAAAGAGAAGGTAGAGATCAGGCGCATTGGTCCCGGCCTGTTGCTAAATTCCCGCCAATCTGCTATAAATTAACAACTTATAATTAAAGAAGGAGGCCCGGACCCTCTGTCTCATTTCCGGTCTAAAATTTATATCCCCATGCCTAACCGAATCCTTTTTATCACCCTGCTCCTTTGTATTTTTTTAGTTCCGCCTCTCTCTGCCGAAGAGATAGCAGACTCCCCGCAGGCGGTTTCCCTTGCCGAAGAAAAACCGGCTGAAACTGATCTTCTTTCCGGGGAAGAAAGCCATGCAGAAGAGGAAACAGAGAAAAGCCTCGAAGAGGCCGAAGAAGATGAAGAGGATATGTTTGACCTTGAAGAGGAATTCGGCGACCCCGAAACGAAGGAGGTTTTCGACCCTCTTTCGGGTTACAACCGCGGCATGACGCATGTGAACGACAAACTCTACTACTGGGTGCTGAAACCGGTGGCGAAGGGATACCGGTTCGTTATGCCCAAGCCCGCCAGACGCTCTATCGTACGCTTCTTTAATAACCTCCTCTTTCCTGTTCGCTTTGTTAACAACGTGCTCCAACTTAAATTCAAGGGAGCAGGCGTTGAGTTCAGCCGCTTTTGTATCAATTCCACGGTGGGCATTCTCGGTTTCGGCGACCCGGCGAAGAAATGGTTCGACCTCGATCCCCATCCTGAAGACTTCGGCCAGACTCTCGGCCATTACGGCGTCGGGAGCGGTTTTCATATCGTACTGCCGCTGCTCGGCCCTTCTAATCTCCGCGACATGGCGGGCCTTGTTCCCGATTTCTACCTCGATCCCGTCACCCAGATTGATGACACTGAAGAACAGTTTGCCGTCCGCTCTTTGGACAAAATTAATTACACCTCTCTTCACCTCGGTGAATATGAGAGCCTCCAAAAGGATGCCGTTGACTTTTACACCTTTATGCGCGATGCTTATGAGCAGAATCGCGACAAAAAAATAGAGGAATAATGATGAAAAAATTATTGATACTCCCCTTCTGCCTGTTTCTTTGTGCCGACCCGGCACTGGCGGACGATAAAACCGATAAAGCCGAAGTGGAAGGAAAGCTGAAAGAGAGTATAGGTCTCGTCATTTCTCTCCTAAGGCAAAATGACCTGGATCCGAAGGTGAAGGATAAAAAAATCATTGATGCGCTCATCCCCGTCTTCGATTTTAAGCTGATGGCCAAACTGAGCCTTGGCAAAAGATACTGGCCGGGCCTTAGAAAAGCAAAAAAGAGTGAATTCTCCGATCTCTTCACCAAACGGCTCCAGGAGTCATACCTCGAAAAGTTCAATCTCTATTCCGATGAAGAGGCGGTTTACGAGAAGGCAGAGATGAAAAAAAAGAAGATCCACATCAAATCGAGCCTCGTTTCGCCCGACAACAAGATCGACATGCTCTACAAGTTTTACAAGACGAAAAAAGGGTGGAAAATTTACGACGTGGAGATCCAGGGGGTGAGCGTCATCCAGACCTACCGTTCCCAGTTTAACGATGTTTTGAAAGAGGGGACCATCGACACCCTCATCGCCAAGCTGAGTAACCAAGGGGAGTTCTCTATCCCCACAGGCGGCAAATAGCGCCGCGCCCGCCCCTTCTTCCATGATACGACCGCTTTACGACCGATATCTCCTCAAACATCCCCGTGCTGTTCTGGCAGGCCTGCTGATCGTCATCGTCTTCCTCGGTTATGAGGCGACAAAGCTTGAAGTGGACGCCTCTGCGGAAACCCTGATTCTCGAAGACGACAAGGATCTTCGCTATACGCGGCTCATCAACGCCCGGTACGGCAGCCCGGAATTTCTCGTCATCACCTTTACACCGAAGGAGGACATCCTCGCCGATAAGACACTCGGCACCCTCCGTCGTCTCAGCGCCGATCTGGAAAAGTTGGAACGTGTCGAATCGGTCACCTCCATTCTCAACGTGCCGCTCCTCGAGAGTCCGCCGAAACCGATTAAGGAGTTGTTAAAAAACGTCCCCACCTTGGAGTCCCCCGGTATCGACAAGGCGCTGGCGCGGGAGGAATTCCTCTCCAGCCCCATCTACCAAAACCTGCTGGTAAGCCCCGATTTTAAGACGACGGCTTTGCAGGTCAACCTCCGAGAGGATAAGTATTTTCGGGAACTCCTTGAACGGCGAAACAGTCTTCGCGATAAGGAGAAAGACGGGCAGCTAACAGTAGAAGAACTGGCTGAGCTTGAGAAGGTCTTGATCGACTTTAAGGTGCACCGGGACAGGATGCGCATTCTTCAGCACGAGACGATCAAAGAGGTGCGCGCCCTCATGGACAACTACCGAAACGGCGCCGACCTCTTCCTCGGTGGCGTCACCATGATCGCCGACGACCTGGTCACTTTTGTGAAAAACGATCTCAAGCTTTTCGGCTTCGGCGTCCTCGCCTTCCTCATTGTCACCTTGCGATACATCTTTCACCAGGCCCGCTGGATATTTCTTCCCATCCTCTGCTGTTTCGTCTCCGTGGTGGCCACCTGCGGCTTACTCGGCATGTTCGGCTGGGAGGTGACGGTCATCTCCTCCAACTTCATCTCCATCCAGATTATCATCACCATGGCGATCACCATCCATCTCATCGTGCGTTACCGGGAACTTTATGTGCTGAACCCCGAGGCGAGCCAGCGTGAACTGATCCTCGACACGGTAAGCTTCATGGCCAAGCCGTGCACCTATGCCGTACTGACCACCATGGCCGGTTTTGCCTCCCTCATTCTCTGCGACATCCTGCCGGTAATCAACTTCGGCTGGATGATGAGCGCCGGCATCGGCGTGTCGCTCATCATCACCTTTCTCATCTTCCCCTCCCTCCTGATACAGATGGAAAAGATACCGCCAAACACCTCCTTCGAGTCGCACTTTGCACTCACAAAATTCCTCGCTGATGTGACGGAGAAGCGGGGAAACCTCATCCTTGTCGTCAGCGGTCTTCTCATCGTCTTCAGCGTCGCCGGGGCGTCGAGACTCAAGGTAGAGAACAGCTTTATCGATTATTTCAAGGAGTCCACCGAGATCTACCAGGGGATGAAGGTGATCGACCAGCAGCTCGGCGGAACGACCCCTCTCGATCTGATCCTCGATTTCGAGGTCGAGGAGGAAGCGCCAATAGAAACAAGTTCGGTGGGAGAAGGGGACGGAGGGGAGGAAGACGAATTCGAGGACGAGTTCGACGAATTCGAGGAGGAGTTCGAGGCGGAAAAGGGGAAGGCCCAGTACTGGTTCACCTCGCGGAAGATGGAGGAGGTTGAAAAGATCCACGACTATCTGGAAAGCATCCCGGAAACGGGGAAGGTGCTCTCCCTCGGCACCATGTTGAAGGTAGGGCGGAAGCTGAACAAGGGGGAGCCTCTCGATAACTTCAAGCTCGCCCTTATCTACAACGAACTGCCGGAAAAGTTCAAGAAAATCATCCTCACCCCCTACGTTTCAGTAGAGAACAACCAGGCTCGTTTCTATGTCCGAGTGCGAGATTCCGACCCAACGCTGAGACGGAACGAACTACTCAAAAAAATCCGGGCCGACCTGACAGGCAAGCTGGGGCTTGCGGAAGATAAGACCCATCTCACCAGCCTGCTCGTGCTTTACAACAACATGCTGCAAAGCCTCTTCAACTCGCAGATACTGACACTCGGCGCCGTTGTAGTGGCGCTCATGGTCATGTTTCTCATCTTCTTCAGGTCGTTGAAAATCGCCATGATCGCCATATTCCCGAATATCCTCTCCGTCGGGTTCGTCCTCGGCTTCATGGGCTGGGCAGGGATACCGCTCGACATGATGACCATCACCATCGCCGCCATCAGCGTGGGCATCGCCGTGGACGACACTATTCATTACATCCACCGCTTCAAGCGGGAGATCGAAACGGACAGGAACTACATGGCCGCTATGCACCGCTGCCACGAGAGTATCGGCTACGCCATGTACGAAACCTCCGTCACCATCGTCATCGGCTTTTCCATCCTCATCCTCTCCAACTTCATCCCCAGCATTTATTTCGGCCTCCTCACCGGCCTCGCCATGGTTATCGCCCTCATCGCGGCGTTGACCTTGCTCCCGCAGTTGATCGTCGTCATGAAGCCCTTCGGGCCGGAGAAAGAAGGGCTGTAAAGGCGGCCAAAACACTTTTTTGTCCCTTGTCTGGACCGCCCGCTTATGATAAATTAGGCATTCAATAAATTGAAGTTCAAGTCATCAATAATAAGGAGGAAACACTATGCCGGGTGATATGGGGGTCGCCGCTCTGATACTGAATGCGGGGCCCGTCGTCAAGCTGGTTCTCATCCTCCTCTTCCTCCTTTCCGTCGCCTCCTGGGGAATCATTGTTTTTAAGGGGCTGAAAACCAGGAAACTCTGGAAGACGTCCCTCTCCTTCCTCGATATCTTCTGGAATGAAAAACGACTCGACGCCGTTTCCCTGGCGGTGAGGGATCACGAAGCGAGCCCCCCCGCCCGCATATTCAGGGCCGGTTATATGGAACTGATGAAGGTCGCCAAGGAATGCCGGGAAGACGACCTCCCCTATTCCGCATCGCGCCTGGAAGTGATCGAACGGGCGCTTAGACGCGCAGAGAACGTCGAAGTAGCGGGGCTGGAGCGGCACCTGAATTTTCTCGCCACAACGGGAAGCGCCGCCCCCTTCATCGGGCTCTTCGGCACCGTCTGGGGGATTATGAACTCCTTCCAGAGGATCGGCGCCATGGGTACGGCCAACCTCGCCGTCGTAGCGCCCGGCGTATCGGAAGCGCTTATTGCAACGGCCATCGGCCTCGCCGCCGCCATCCCCGCCGTCATCTTTTACAATATTTTCGTCGAAAAGATCAAACGCCTCAACCACGAAACAGAAAGCATGATTCTCGAATTCCTGAACATTGCAGAAAAAGGGCTGAGAAAACAGACGAGTGAAAAACGCTAAACAAAATCTCTCGCCCATATCCTCCATCAACGTAACACCGTTTGTGGACGTTATGCTCGTTCTTCTCATCATCTTCATGGTCACCGCCCCCATGTTGCAGCAGGGGGTCGAAGTCGATCTTCCCGAAACAAAGGGGAAAGGGTTCAGCGAAGAAGCAGAGTTGGTAATTACCATAAGAAAGAACAAACAGATACTGATAGGAGAACGGGAGAAGGCGGACATTAAAACAATTGCGAAAAAATTAAAAGGGAGGACCACAAAGGAGGTGCTCATCCGGGCCGACACCAATGTGCCCTACGGCTTTGTCATCAAGGTGATGGCGGAGATCAAAAGCGCCGGGATCAACAGGGTCGGCATGGTAA
This sequence comes from uncultured bacterium, assembly GCA_965372635.1. GTDB lineage: Bacteria > Desulfobacterota > JADFVX01 > JADFVX01 > JADFVX01 > CBDVDA01. The sequence continues at coordinate 7,447 of CBDVDA010000013.1, forward strand.
CCAATCCCGAAGACCTCTGACCCTAAAATCATGCATACCCTAAACGGCAATGAAGGATTGAAAAAATGGATGACCCTCTCCCTTGTCGTTCACATCCTCTTCTTCAGCGCCATAATTTTGTCCACCGGGAAAACAGAAAAAAAGCGGCGCTACTATGCCCCCGTTTACAGGGCAAATCTCGTCACCGTACCCCCTAAAAAGATCACAAAAAAAAAGCTGAAGGTGATCAAAAAAACCGCTGCTGCCTCCCCCGCGAAAAAAAGAAAAGTCTCAAAGCCCGCTAAAGTGATAAAGGCGGTTTCGAAAAAGAAGTCCGTTAAAGCTACACGCGTCAAAGCAAAACCGGCCAAACAAGCCAAAGTGAATACGGATGCCGCCATCGCCGCCATCAATAAGAGGATAAGCAGAAAAAGCGAGGTCGAAGTGGTGAGAGATAAGGTGGAGGTTAACGAGACGATCCGGGCCATCCAGTCAGCCGCTACAAAGCAAAGGGCAACAGCTAAAACCGGAGCCGCTCTTTCCTCTGCCGCCATGCAGAGGAAGCTTCAGGAATATAAGGATCTCCTCGCAGAAAGAATCAGCTCGCACTGGACACTTCCGGGGCTAAAAAACTTCAAGGGGCTAGAGGTTATTGTGGTCATGAAACTCAGCCACTCGGGCGAACTGTCGAGCCTGCGTTATGAGAAAAAATCGGTGAACGGTTTCTACAACACATCGGTGGAGATGGCGCTAAAAAAAGCGTCTCCTTTCCCGCCTCTCCCTCCGGGGGGGCAGACTATGGAATTCGGCTTCAGGTTTAAGGATGATGAACTCGTCAGGTAAGAGACAACGTCTCATCAAAACATTTCTTACTCTCGCGGTGCTGGCAATTCCGCTTCTTCCCGCTGCCGCCCTCTCGATTGAATATATCGACATTACGGCTCCCTCCTCCCGGAAGATACCGATTGCCATCGAACCTTTTACTGATAGCGAAGGAAGGAGCGCCACAGCCAGCATTCTGAAGAAGGATCTCGAATTTTACGGGCTTTTTGAATTTATCGGCAGCGACAAAGAGAAAGAGAAGGATTCCTTCTGGCTCTCCGCCGGTGCGGAAGCGGTGGTGAGAGGCAAGGAAAAGAGAGAGGGAACGTCCATTATCCTGGAAGCCTACCTCCACCATATCGTCCGGGGCAAGACGCTCATCGCAAAACGCTACCAGGGCGAGGAGAAAGACGTAAGGACGCTGGCCCACCGTTTCTCCGACGATATCATCGATGCCTTGACGGGAGAAAAAGGTTTTTTTAATACAAAAATAGCCTTCGTATCGAAAAAAAGCGGCAACAAGGAACTCTACCTCATGGATTTCGACGGCCAAAAGGTGAAACCCTTCACAAGGAACGGCAGCATCAACCTTTCCCCGGCCTGGTCGCGGAGCGGCAAGCAACTGCTCTTCACCTCCTTCAAGGAGGGGAGCGCCGCCCTCTATGTTAAGGATCTCGAAACCTACGGAGAGAAGAGGCTCACGCCGGTCAACATCCCGGCAACGGGAGGCACATGGTCGCCAAAGAAAGACCTCATCGCATTCACAGTCAGCAAGGGAGGAGATTCGGATCTCTTCATGACGAAGCGGAAGGGCGGTTCCATGAGACGGCTCACCTCCGGCTGGGGGCTCGACGTTTCCCCTGACTGGTCGCCCGACGGAAAAAAAATTGCCTATGTTTCCGACCGGGGAGGGAACCCCGATATTTACCTCACATCGCCGAAAGGAGAGGGCGGCAAAAGAATTACCTTCGAGGGGAGATACAACGCCTCCCCCGCCTGGTCGCCCGATGGGGATTTAATTGCCTATTCCTCCTTGCAAAAAGGGGGGTTCAGGATATATATTATGAAACCGGATGGATCGGGGATCAAACAGTTGACCTTTGGGCCGGGCAACGACGAAGAACCTTGCTGGTCGCCCGACGGACGGTTCATCGCCTTTTCTTCCTCACGGGAGGGACGAAAGGCGATCTATATCGTTGATCTTAACGGGAACATAAAACTAAAACTGGAAGGGACAGGAGGGAACGACATGAGCCCCGCCTGGTCGCCCTTCCTGTCCGATTAAAACAAAAAGGAGACACGTAAAATGAGGAGAGCCTACAACCTGCCACACATGGTACTTATCGCCGGACTTATGTTGATGTTCCTTTCGGGGTGCAACGGCATTAAAAGAAAGGTTTCCCCCGCACCGGATGCACCGGAGAAAAAGACGGAACAGACGGTCATTGAAAGCGGCGAGGGGGAAGTAACAGGGCCAACCGGAAAAAGCGGAGAGGATACGTTAAAACCGGGTGAAAAAAGTTCCGTCTCGGAAGAGGATATCATTCAAGGCTCCAACACGGTTGAGACCGGCTTGAATGACGATAAATCGCACAGACTGCGAGACATCTTTTTTGAGTACGACAAGGCGACGCTCTCTCCTGTAGCCAGGGAGTCTCTCGCCGGCACGGCACGCTGGCTGAGCGACAACACTTCCATCAAGCTCCGGCTCGAAGGCCATGCCGATGAGCGGGGCACCTCGGAGTACAACATCGCCCTTGGAGACAGCAGGGCCGAGGCGGGGAAACGCTACCTCGTCAACCTCGGGGTTGACTCAGGCAGGCTCTCTACACTCAGCTACGGCGAAGAGATGCCGGCCAACCCCGGTCAGACTGAAGCGGCCTTTGCAAAAAACAGGAGGGTCCATTTTGAGATTGCACGCTAAACCGCTTTTTCTCGTTCTTTTCCTCTTCGGTCTTTCCGGCTGCGCCGTCTCCACTTCGGAGATGAGTTACCTGAAGCAGGAGATCGAAACGCTAAAGCAGGAGAACGCCGCCATCAAAGAGGCCCTCACAAGTGAGACGGCCCCCAACGGGGGGGGGCTGGCAAAGGTCGAAAAGAAGGTGAGCAATCTCAACATCGACATCAAACAGACGAAGGCCGACGGACGCGCCGACAACGAAATGCTCCGGGCGGAAATGAGCAAACTCTCGGGCCGCATCGATGAAACAAACCACTCGATCAAACAAGCCTCGGCCAGTTCAAGTGGCTTTATTGAAAATGCAGACGCCCGCATGTCGAAAATCGAAAACCGGATTGCACGGGTGGAACTTCAAACAGCCGCACTGGAACGGGCGAGGGAAGCCGAAAAGAAGGCTGCGAAAAAACGAGTAGCGCCGATCCAGGAAAAACCGAAAAAGTCGGCGAAACAATTCTACAAAGAAGGGTATAACGCTCTCAAAAAGGGGAAAAGAAAAACAGCAAGGACACGATTCCGGGAGTATCTCAAGTATTACCCCGATGGCCCCCTCGCAAACAATGCACAATTCTGGATCGGGGAGAGTTATTACCGCGATAAGAACTTCGAACGGGCCATCGTAGAATATAACGAAGTACTTAACAAGTACCCGAAAGGGGGCAAAGTCCCGGCGGCAAAGCTCAAGCAGGCGATGAGTTTCGTCAGGATGGGCGACAGGAAAACAGGGGACGCACTCTACAGGAAATTAATTGAGGCCCATCCGAAAACGGAGGAAGCGGGCAAGGCGAGAAAGATACTCAAAGGCAGGAAGAAAAAGAAAAGCACGAAGAAAACAAAGAAGAAAAAGAAATAATTCCTTTTTCTTGATTCAGGAGAAGAGGAGCGGCATTTCAGACCCTCCCGTAATCGTCCTCGAAACGCTCGATATCGTCTTCCCCGAAATACTCCCCCGTCTGCACCTCGATAAAAACGAGGTCGTCATCGTCCCTGTTCTCGATACGGTGTTTTACCCCGCGCGGGATATCCACCGCCTCCCCCGCACTTAGAGACACCTCTTTGTCGTCCAGCGTAACGACAGCACTCCCTTTCACCACATACCAGTGTTCGTCCCGTTTTTCGTGCCTTTGAAGGCTGAGTCGTTTGCCCGACCGGACGGTAATCCGCTTCACTTTATGGTCCGGTTCATCGGAAAGCACCAAATAGAGCCCCCAGGGGCGTTCATCCTGTTCCATCTTATTAATTAAACCCTCCTTTGCATTTTCATCCAAGTTCCGTCACTATAGAAAATTGCGAAGAGGATGTAAAGAATTTATGCTCCTCGGAGTGCCTGAAATGGCGGATAATTCACTTGACAGAAAAGGGCAATAATATTAGATTAAGCGTCCGTTCACACAAAATGCCGGGGTGGCGGAATTGGTAGACGCAAGGGACTTAAAATCCCTCGGGGTTTTCCCCGTGCCGGTTCGATTCCGGCCCTCGGCACCATTCTAATCCATTGAAATCATTAATGATATACAATTTCAGGGTCTTCCTCTAGTGGTGCCGATCCTTCGCCAAAGTCACCAACTGTGCCCAAATTGTGCCCCTCACTGTGCTCCAGGTGGTTCTGAATCTTCTTTGCAGCCAGCCTCAGGTCTTCTTCATTAACGATGTTGTAGCGGTCAAAAACACTTCTTGTCTTATGACCTGATATCATCATCGCTACCCTTTCAGGAACACCTGCTCTTACCATGTTTCTCACAGCCGTTCTCCTGAAATCATGAAGAGTCTTTCCCTTGATACCTGCTCTTTTCATGGCTTTATCCCAGATATAGCGAAAGTCGTTTAGCTTCTCACCTGCTTTGCCAAACAGAACATACGGGCAACAAGGAAAACTCCTGCTCCTTAGAACCTTTTGGGCTTTGACTGCATACAAAAGCTCTCCCTCCATGAATATTATCCTCGACTCACTGTTCTTTGTATCCTGTGGGCGAAGAACAATCTTGTTTTCTCTCAAGTCTACCTGAGACCATTCGAGGCTTAATGAGGTCTGATGCCAATAGTGGACACCAATCTTCTTATGCTGCAAGTTGTTCGGCATAAAATTGTTTCTCATAGGCCGCAGGAGATAGATAGTCCAGCCTCGCCTGTCGCCGTTGCCGATTGTAAAATATCTCGATATATTTCCTGATGTCCTCTATCGCTTCCTGACGTGTTTTGTAGCTACGGTGATTCACCAACTCGCTTTTGAGCGTCCCCCAGAAACTTTCGATAGGTACATTATCATAACAATTTCCCTTCCGGCTCATTGAGGATTTCATACCGAACTGATCAAGCAATTTTCTGTAGTCATGAGAGCAATACTGGCTCCTCCGATCGGAATGGTGAATAATGCCCTTGTCAGGTGTCGTTTTCCCGTCACAGCCCTGAACAGAGAGCGACTGACAAGCTCCTTTGTCATTCTATTACTCATTGCATGTCCAACGACTTCTCCCATAAAAAGGTCCTTATGCCCCGCAAGATAAAGCCAGCCTTCTTTTGTCGGGATATAGGTTATGTCTGTTACCCAGGCCTGATTTGGAGCTGTTGCATTAAAGTTCTGATCCAGAATGTTTTCAGCAACAGGCAGGTTGTGCTTTGAGTTAGTCGTCGCCTTGAACTTTTTCTTTTGCTTGCAGCGGATTCCAAGTTTCTTGCGAAGGCTCCTGATGCGGCACCCGCTTTGATGCCATGGTCTGCCAAGTCCTTCTGTATCCTCTCAGGCCCGTATGTCTGCCGTGTTCGCTCATGGGATGCAAGAATCTCCACCTCCAGGCGTTTATCTTCCTGAGCCCGTCTGCTGGGGGGACGATTCAGCCAGGCATAGTAGCCGCTTATTGAGACATCGAAGAAATTGCACATAAATGGAACTGGATATCGAAGTCGCAGCTTGTCTATCACCGCGTACCTGGCTGCGACTCCTTCGCAAAATGTTAGTGTTAACCATGCGCTCCACTCCACTGCAAAGGTAAAAACCTCTGGATTCCCGATCAAGCCGGGAATGACAATTTGTAACAAGGGGCAAACACGTGGGTTTGCCCTGTTAAGCATTAAAAAAAGGGCGGCTACAAGGGACCGTCCCTACTCGGGGGGTGGTACTTTTATCAGGGTGTCGAGGGTGGAGGCGATGGTCTCTTTCGTGGCGGGATTTCTAAGTACGGTGATGCATTTGCCCAGGTAATTCTTCTCGTCAGGCGTTACCTCGCCCCGCGCCACACCCTGCCCGAAAAAGAGCCAGTCTGTCGAAATTCCTTCTTTGCGGGCATAGTCAACAATCTTCCCAAAAGGGATGCTCTCCGTTTTTTTCCTCTCTGAAAAGGTGGAATGTTTAAAACCAAGCAGTGCAGCCACTTCCTTTTCGCTGGATGCCCCACTTGCTTCCTTGAAGCGTTCCATGATTTCAGGAAAACCTAATTTAGTATTTGACATTTCAGATATAATGAATTAATATGTGCTTAAATTGTTCCTCGAATCAACAATGGGTGGCCGTTGTGGTTGAAGATTATTTACCCCTGTTAAGAAAGCTGGATATCGAAGTAAGCGCCCTGCCTGGCAGCAGGGATCGCACCGAAATACAACGCGCTATCGGTGTCATTTTAGACTACCTGCTTAAACGGCAAACCTTTCAAAGCTTGAAGGCCGGACATAACACTACCCGTATGGAGGGGAAGTGCCGGACTCAAGGCAAAGAACCCCGCTGATATTATTTCCGTTGGCGCGGTGATAGTTAAGGCGGGGTCTCTTTGTTTTCTCCTCGAAGTGAATCATATACCATATACCCGCCCGCGATGCAAGGAAATCGATGAAATCCCGCCAATAGAACAATTTTTTCAACCTTTTCTAAAGTTGAAATTTGGAGATGTCTGGAAAAAGGGGGAACTGTACGAGTAGCCGGGCTTTGCCCATTCTCCCGGAGAAGCAGAAGAGGTGAAAGCCGGAAATGTCAAAATGCAGGGGCGCTTCGCGAAGGCCCCTACTCTTTTACCACTTAAGATCGGCCTCCGCTGTTGTGACGCGATGCCTCAAGATCTCCGGAAGCAGGACGGCATAAGCGGCGTCTGAGTGCCTCTCCAGCATGGCCGGAACGGCTGATTTTACGGCGTGCGAGGCCCCTAGAAGGACCACTACGGTGAAGTCATCCCTTTTCAGAACCTGTGCGATGTTGTAGGCCATCACTGCCTCCCTGAAACGTTGCACGTTGCAAAGGGATGTAAAATTCCTCGTGTGCCCAAATTGCTCCCAGTATTGCGCCATGTCATCCGCATAGTCCGGGCTGTTGCTGCAACTCTCGAACTTGATGAGTTCAAGTAACTTATTGGGGAGGCTGGAAAAACCGTTCGCCAGCAAATGAGATGTGTGGGCGCGGTCGAAATCAACGCCGAAGAGGGGAATGGCATTGTCTCTCGCAAAGCGGAAGATTTTTCTGTAATAGGTGTAGGGCACTTTCCAGCCTTGCCTGAAATAGGCGGCAAATTCCGCCTCGCCCATCTCTCCCCAGTTCCAGCGGTCTAGTACGGTCTGCATGCTTTCGGGGGCCATCTCGATGGCGATGGCGAGCTTCTTCCCGCTCGTGCTGAGATGGCGGATCAGGTTTAGTTGGATGGCATGATCGACGCGGCTGAAATGGGACTCTCCGACGAAGACGACCCTCTTGTCTTTCACGGTCTCCATCAATAGACCCGCCTGTAAGGTCTTGGCGCTTTCAAGTGTTTTTTCTTCCGGCCGGTGGTCTGCAACTGCGGGGGATAAGAAAATAAGAATTGTCAAAAAAGCGATGTAATAAATCTTTTTCATTTTTCACCTGCCTTATAGATGCAAAAAAGTGGCAAGCGATGCCGAAAATGGGAAGAAAAGTTCGGAGAGGACCCTATTCAGGGTCTGTATAAAAAAGGGGCGGCAATCCCGTCTCCTGCGCGATTTAGGTCAGCGCGTAAAAATTTGGCCGCTTTCGGAAGCCAGCCGGTGAAAAGCTTTTCCCTGTAATATTGGTCGCAGGCCTGCTTCACCGCTTGCCCCGAAGTTTCCTCCCCTTCACCTAGAAGGTATGGCTGTCCAGAAATTTCCCTGCGCCGAAGATTACTTCCACCCCATCTTCCTGAAGCGCTCCGGGTCGTCATTTTTCGCGATTTTCGACCGACCGCGCCGCATATTCTCCATCACTTTGGGGAAACTGACAGTGAGCGGTTTTCCTTCAAGGCCGAATTCTCCGGCCCGCGCCACGAGGGAGGCGACCTTTGCCGAGTGGACGAGCCGTTTGGTGGGAACGCAGCCGTGGTGGAGGCAGTCACCGCCGAGGTCCGATTTGTCAATGAGGACCACTTTAGCACCGAGTTGCTAAGCGCCGCTCGCCATCACCAAGGCTCCCACACCTCCGCCTATGATTACTATATCAAACGTTTCCATCACATACTTCCCGCTTAGAGAGTCGATATTCCCAAAGAAGAAAAGCCACTTTTCTGATCTGTTCTCCTGTAATTAGGACTAACGGGAGGCGAACGGCGATTCTTTTTTCTGGGAAAAACTGAGCTTACGCTACGGTGGGATAGCGGTGAAGGTCTATTGGAAGAAAGGTCTTTTGAAAGTTCTTTAGCGCTTGATAATCTTAATCGGGCTTGTAAGGAGCAGGATGAAGGGGAATTTTCTGTTCAGGTCTTTGCTGTAGAAATTGGACATGGTGAGGCTGCCTCCGTAGCGAATGGTTGCACCTACGTTAACGTCTACGACCGGGGCCGCCATCCATTGGGTGGTATCTTTTTCTTTGACCTCCAGATAGGTATATTTATATCTTTTGGCCTGGATGACTTGCGTAACGATTCCCCTGTTGGGATGAGAAGCCGCGATTTTGGCCTCTTCGGCCTTCCTCTTTTCGAGATAGGCAGCGGCTTCTTTGCTTGTTGCATAGTGCCCTATGTCACCAGCTTCGTTGAAGGTTGCATATTCGATACTATCGATGAACCGGTTGGCGTTTGCACCGCCGATCACATAAATATGATCTTTGTAAACAGCGGTGCTGAAGGAGGCCCTTTCATTGCGCAGTGATGTTGTGAATTCCCAGGGAGCGAGCTTCCCTTCTCCTTCGACTTCACTCTTTTCAATACTTGCCATGAATCGGTCACCGCTGGCGCCGCCAATGGCGTAGAGAGTTTTTCCATGCACCGCCGTCGCCAGGCCGTAACGGCCCGTGTTGAGGGGGGAAGCGTTTTGCCACTTGCTAAAACCGGCAACATCTTTCACCGTGGACCACTCCACATCTACAACACCCTTTCCTTCCAGCGGATGATGGCCCCCGACAACGTAGACCGCATCCCCCACTTTTTTAACACCGCTGATGTAGCGAACCATGGTCAGCTTTTCTTCCTCCTCGAACCACTCGTCGAGGCTCCCGTCCTTATTAAAGGCAGCATGTTCCACAGTATTTAGCAGGTCTCCTCCGTAACCGCCGAGGGTAATGAAGCTTCCGCCGAGGGAAACGCCCTTGGAACAGCGCCTCGGCATATTGAGGCCCTGTTTTTCCAGAACCCAGGGAGAAAGAGAACCATCCTTTTTTATCTTTGCCCGTTCGATGGTGCGAGAGAGAACGCTTCCGTTCGGACCGCTGGCGCCTCCTACAACATAGAGGCTTCCCTTATAAATGACGGCAGCGAAATGACCTCGTGCTTCGTTCAGTGAAGGACCCTGTTTCCAGGGTCCGAGAGAGCCGTCTTTTTTGATTTTCGCATAGAGGGTGTCTTTGAGAAAGTGGTTTCCGTTTGTGCCTCCCATTACGTAGAGATAGCCGCCCGCGGCAACAACGGCCGTTCCTCCCCTTGGAGCGGGGAGCGAACTCGTCTCGTTCCACTCTGGAATCCACTGCGGGACGGGACGATTTCCCATGAGAAGGAAGAGAAATAAAAGTGGCGTCGCTATTCGAAAGAGAGAGGTCATTTTTGAGTCCTTTTTTCTTTTTTGAAAAAAGATAGGCTGCCCGATTTGGCCGCTAATGTCAAGCGATTTTGTTAAGGTTCTCCCATCGCAGATGGAATGATATTTCACGTTGGTTTTGGCCTTCCTGTGAAACAAGAAAATGATTTAAAAAACATGAGGACTGCGATATGCTTTGGTAATCAAAGGCAGGTTTTTTTAAATGCATATGGAGGCAAATAATAAAAAAAAGCAGTCGGAGGAAGAAATCGTCGAGGACCTTCTGAAGGGGAGGCTGAAGATCATTCAGCCGAAGAGAGGTTATCGTTTTTCCATCGATGCACTGCTTTTGGCCAATTTCACCCTGGTCAAAAAGAGAGCAAACGTTGCCGATCTCGGGACCGGTTCCGGGGTGGTGCCACTCGTTCTTTCCTTTCTCCACCCCGGAGCTTCAATTACGGGGGTGGAGATCGATGCCGAAACGGCCGACAGGGCGAGAAGGAGCGTGGCATTGAATAATCTCGCGGAGAAGATCGATATCGTTTGCGGCGATGTCCGGTCGGTCGAGACTCTGCTCTCTCCCGGCTCCTTCGATACGGTAGTGGCTAACCCGCCGTACGGGAAAATTGAAACGGGGAGGATCAACCCGGAAGGAAAGACGGCGGCGGCGCGGCACGAACTGGCGGGGGGGCTCGACGATTTTATCAAGGCGGCTGCCTGCCTGCTAAAGCCGAAAGGCCGATTTTCCCTCGTCTACCCCGCGCGACGGCTCTCCGACGCGATGGCGGAAATGCGAAAAGGGGGAGTTGAACCAAAGCGCCTTCGAATGGTACACTCACGGGAGGGGGCGGCGGCGAAGCTGGTCCTCCTGGAAGGGGTGAAGGGGGGTGGGGTGGAGATGGAGGTAATGGCGCCGCTCGTTATCTATGAAAGCGACGGACGCTATACGAAAGAAATTGAAGCCATGTATGGGTAATGCCTCACTCTTTCGAGGTTGCCAGTTTTTTCCGTTTCGCTTCTTTCACCATCACTTTTTTGATCGTTGCCCGGATCGATTTATCTTCGATCTCGCCCACAACCGATTCAATCCGCCTTTTCTCGTCTTTATTCAGCGTGATCTTTTTAAGCGTTTCTATGAGATCAGGAAGCTCCTTTTTCTTTGCCCCGACGGGGCCGACCTGGAAATAGAGATTGACTACGACCGTCTTCCCCACCTTTTTGTTTAGCCGGCCCCGGATTTCCTCTTTCAGGAATTGCAATTGCTGGAGCCATGCATGGTCTGTGACGGTTATCTTCAATACCCCGTTTTTCAGCGACAGAGGCTCCGTCCGTTCGGCGATCCGGTCTCCCACAATCTCTTCCCAGACCTCGAAGACCTTGCAGTCTTCCATCTTTTTTTTCAGCTTTCTTTTAACGAGAAGAGTGTCGAGAACTTTTGAAACGTTTGTCGGGAAGGACTTCGGGCGCTGTCGGCGCATTACCTGGCTGCGGGAAGCCTGCCTCCGGTGAACTGCCCGAAGACGGCTGCGGCGAGCATGAGGGGGATGAAGTAGTAGCTGATTCCCGCCATAGACCTGAGATAGATGATGAGAGGTACGGGGAGGTGGATATAAAGGATCCACTGGATGGAGAATTTTTTAGACTTGCTCCTCATGTATCCGAAGGGGATATTCAGCAGGAGCGTAAAGAGAGTAAGGCCGAGAATGAGCATTATATTTTCCATCAGTTTCTTTTGTTTCCGCCCCTGAATTTACAGACAGTTCTCTATTGTAAATTAAGAGTAAAGAGAGGGTCAAGGGATAAGTCGAATGGGGAGACGATAAATCTAAGGATGAAATAAAGGAGCATAGCCTAAAAGGGCGACAAGACCATCGGGATAAAAACAAAAGTTGCTTGACAATAAGTGCCAAACATATTAGAAGAAGGTATACTTGAGTGAGAGGATTTAAACCCTAACAGGAACTGCAATCAGGGGAGAAGACTATGAGTTCAGATGACGATGTAACGGGAGAAGAGGGTAAACCGATGGATATGGATGCTTACCTGGAGGAACGGGCAAAAATGGACACCGTCTTCAAGGACAAGTTTGCCAAGGTAATCAGTGTCATGTTTACCGACCTCAAGGGATCGACGACTATTACCGAAAACGAGGGCGACCTGGCGATGAGGATGATGCTGAAAAAGCATAACGATACGCTCATCCCGATCATCGAAAAAAACAAGGGAACCCTCGTCAAAACTATGGGCGACGGGACCATGTCCTATTTCCAGGAGGCCCAGAACGCCGTTCAGTCGGCGGTAGAGTTCCAGATCGCCATGGACAGGCTGAACATGGACAAGGCCTTCAAAAGTCCCGTTCTCGTTCGCATCGGGGTCAACACGGGCGAGGGGATCGTCGAAAAGGACGACATTTACGGAGACGTGGTGAACGTGGCCTCACGCTTCGAGTCCTCCGCCAACGCGGGCGAAATATACATTTCGGAAACCACTTACAACGCCATGACCGACAAGACGGCCATCTATTGCCGGTTCATAAAGACGACCACCCTTAAAGGGAAGAGCGAACCCTTCAAAATCTACAAGGCCTTCTGGAAAGAAGACGAGGTGGAGGCCGATAAGGCGGGAATCGTGGAAGGTCATGAGACATCCGCGAAAGAGAAGAGTGGCGGGCTCCCTCCTCTCGTCAAGCTGGCTCTCATGGCACTTGTCCCGATCCTGCTGGTTTTCCTCCTCATGAAGGGAGGGGAATTGATTAAGAAATCTCAGCCGACCACTGAAAAGCGCTCCATCAGCCACTCGGCGACTGAGAGTAAAGGCGGAGACAGGAAATAGGGTTCTCCGGCATGAAGTTGTCAATGGGTGTGTGGAATTTTTATTTCCTTGCAAAGCTTTATCTATATCTCAGCGGCAATATTCGCTTCGACCTTTTCACGAATCTTCTCTTTGCTGTCTTTATTATCGCACCCCTTCCGAAAGAGGTACCTTTTCGGAAATCTATTGAAATAGCTAAAACCGTTCTCTCTATTATAATTGCCATCAGCCTTCTCTGGCGGGACTCGTGGCTTCCCTCTCCCCTCGACGCCTACGCACATCTTTCGGCAGAAGGCATTCCGTCCTGGGAATATATTTTTTCATTCCTCTTTAGGTATTTTATTACCTGGGAGATGGCAATCATTGTCGCCGCGCTGGTTGTTTGCATTGTAATTAGAAACTGGAAATTCCTGACGCCTGTCACACTTGCCCTCATTCTGATAAGCCCCGCTTTCGGGCTGATTGAAAGTGAGAAAGAAGCAGAAACGCCGATCTCTTTGGAGACAATCTTCGAAGAGGCCCGGCCATTGGCCCGGATGGAACCGGGAGAGAACCCGGTGGCGGAAAATGAGGATGCAAGCACCCCCTCCAGCCCAAAGGAAAGTCCGCTGGCAGTCGAAATAGAGAAGGAATATCCGGTAGTCGGGAAAGCGCCGAAGGCGCCCTTGCCTCCTGATGAAGAAGTGAAAGAGGAACCGGTTGCCGAGGCGAACAGGTTGAGCGCCTGGACGCCGATAGAGAAAACGGATCCGCAGGAATATGCCGATGAATTTTTTCTCCGCGAAGGATTCAGGAAGGTGGAATTCAGAGAGATCAAAAAGGGGGAAGAGAAGTTCGACATTGTTTTCATTCATATTTGTTCCCTCTCCTGGGATGACCTTAAGGGAACGACTGTAAACTGGAAGGCTTTCTTCAAAAAATTTCAGGTTCTCTTTACCAATTTCAATGCCGTCACTGCCTACAGCGGGCCTTCGACGCAGCGGCTGCTAAAGGCCAATTGCGGGCAGCTAAGACATTCCGAAATCTACAGTGCTATATCCGATGAGTGCTACCTCTTTCCCAATCTGAGCATGCTGGGGTATAAAAATTATTTTCCTGCAAATCATGACGGCATTTACGGTAACTTTGCAAAAAGTGCAAAGCGCTTTGCCCGTCTCGATGCACCTATTATGGACCCGGCCGAGCATAATCTGCCGGCACGCCAATATCTCTTTGATAATTCTCTCGTTTACGATGATTATGCGGCGCTTGAAAATTGGTGGAAGATACGCCTTCTCTCCGGCAAAGAGAGGGTGGCTGCTTACTATAATACGGCCACGCTGCACGACGGTTCGCACTGGGCGCCAAAAAGAGAGGACTGGCTGACCCGTTCGAGAGAGGTCCGGTATAATGAGTTTCTCGATAAACTACTGAAAGACATCAATAAATTTTTCGGCCTTTTAGAGGCGTCGGGGCGGAACGTGGTCGTCATTTTCGTCCCCGAGCACGGCATGGCGCTTCGGGGGAGCAAGATACAGGTGGCGGGGCTCCGCGACATCCCGCTCCCTCAAATCAATCTCATCCCCGTGGGGTATAAATTCTTCGGGAAACGGTTCAACAACAAGCGGGTCAGGCAACGGGTGATCTCGAAACCGACCAGCTATATGGCCCTCGCCTCTTCACTGGCCGCCATGTTCGAAAAAAGTCCCTTCGGGCCGAAACCTTACGATCCCGATTATCTGGAAAGGAACATCGTACGCACCGACCATCTTTTTGAAAACGACGGCGTAGTCGTCGTCAAGCCGGACCGTCATTATATGATTTTCGATAAAAGAAAAAAGTGGACCAAATTGCCCATCGATTGATAGAATCGAGAAGATTGGATTACAGTAAAAATCCCCCTCAATCCCCCTTTTAAAAAGGGGGAAGGTTCCCCCTCTTTAATAAAGAGGGGACAGGGGAGATTTTGATTTGAAGTGAAAACTATTTTATGTTTCCTTTAATACGCTTGAAATGGTGATAAAGATGATGAAAAAAACAATCATTTGTGGGTTCGCAGCGTTCCTGACCTTCTCGCTACCATCGCCTTCTGCCGCTATCGAGGGGCTTCCGGGTGGAACGTGGGCCTCTTTTAATTACGACCTGCACGGACTTACCGGTTCGGGCGGGATGGGTTGGGTCAACCAGGGGATCGACTGGGTCGAACTGCCGGGCGAGATCATGGTCAACACCTATGCAGAATACAGTCTTCGCGACAGGACGAAGAAGGAAACCTATTACGATGCGCGGGGGCCGTCGGTGGGAATCAAGTTCGAAAAATCCTATTTTAATCTCGGGGCGGAATATTACTGGACGGACTATCCGAAGCAGAATGAGCGGGATACGGGGTACAAGTATACCTTCGGCTGGTATTATTCGAAGGATCTGAAAAAGAAAGACCAGGATCTGCTGATTTTCAATAAAATCCCTGCCGAGGGGCTCCCCTTTTCCACCTGGGGCAAGCTCTCGCACGACGCCAGCGGGTTTACCGGGTCGGGCGGGATGGGATGGATTCAGCAGGGGATCGACTGGGTTACCCTCCCCTGGGATGTGACCGTCAACACCTACCTTAAATACAGCTACCGGGGAAGAAGCAAAGAGGATACCTATTATGACGCCCGTGGGCCTTCCGTCGGGCTCGAGCTGAGCAAATCCTATTTCAGTCTGGGCGTCAGTTATTTCTGGGAGGAGTTCCCCGTTCTCAACGAACGCCACGAGACGGCTCAGATCTTTGCCGGGTGGTATTATACCTGGGACCTGATGGAAGAGGAGTGATGATATCTCCTCCACCTTGAGTGGGGAGGATCAAGGTGGAGGTGTGACATCCGTTTATTCCCCCTCGCTTTGTTGTGGTCACGTAGCGGACTATTTGGAGTAACCCCTCCCGGCCTCCCCTTAACCCAAGGGGAGGAGCAAGAGAGGGGATTAAAGGGTACTACTTTTTTGCCGGAATCTCAGGGGAGCATCTCTTTCAAAATATGGGTAAAATCGGTTTCCATGGCATCGACGCCGAGGGTGGCGAACCGTCTCATCTCGCTGGGGTCGAGGATGGTATAGACGGAAACGAACATCCCTTTTTTATGGGCCGCCTTGATGAACTCGGTTGATATCTTCTCAACCCCCGCATCGAGATCGAAGCCGACTACGCCCTGCGCCTTCAGGTTATCGAATGCAGACTTTTTAAGCGTCTTCGGCGCCCCTCCCCAGAGGATACCCACTTCGGGAAGAAATTTCCGAAAGTCTTTCAGCGCTGCGCCTTTCTTGTTTTTCCAGACATAGATCGCATCGGGGCCGACGCCTGCCTCTTCAAGCGCCTTTTTGATCCCCTTCCCCATTTTCCAACTCTTCACATCGAGAACGAGTTTTCCCCGCCCCTTCGCCTCTTTCAGCGCTTCGGCAAGTGTGGGGATTTTCTCCCCCTTAAATTCAGGCCCAAACCATGATCCGGCATCGAACGTTTTCAACGCCTTTAATGGTATTTCGTTGACTGGTCCCACGCCATTCGTCGTTCTCTCTACCCTTTCATCATGCATCAACACGGGGATGCCGTCGCCGGACCATCGCACATCTACTTCAATCATGGCCGCACCCTTGTCGAAGGCGTTACGGATAGCCACAAGCGTATTTTCCGGCGCACAGCAGCTATCTCCCCTGTGGGCGATGATTTTAATTCTACGGGGCAGCTTCTTTATTTTTCGCTTGGGTGCAGGCCCCGGCACATTGGCTCCTTTCGCATGAGGACCGCCGAGGGCCGCCACCTCCTCCATTGAGAGGTTCCGGTCAATGAAATAGATGCTCGAAACATAGCCCGCCGCCGTTTCGCCGTCGTTGTCCGCAAAGAGGAGGAATGCCGGATGCAAGGCCCGATGGCTGATGGGGCCGGAACTGTTCGTTCCGTGCCCCCCCATAAATTCGCCGTCAATATACTTATGCATCTGGCCGACTCCGCCTGGACCGCTCGCGGCCTGAACTGTGATGGCGATCCTGTGCCACCGGTTTGCCTTCGTCCTCCCGCTATAGCTTCCACTGATGCCGATACCGCCCCACGCGGAATCCCCTATGTACATCTCGGCGTCGTCTTCATTCTCGATGTCGGTCTGGTAGAGTGCGCGGTACTTGCCCCGGCTCTGTTTCGGCCAGAGGAGGTCCATGACTAAGGTGTAGTTAGAGACGATTCCATTTTCGGCAAAGACTCCGTTCGGGGCTGCGCCGTGGGTCAGGAGAAAACCCTCTCCGGGCAGGGCGGCGGGAAATTTCATCACTCGGGCATCGACGCCGGTGAGTCGCGGCAGGCCGAATTTACTCGCCTTTCCGAATGCCGTCTTGGCAGGTCCCCATTTCGTCCCCTTCGGGTCATAAAATTCGAGTTTTCCTTTTCCCGTGGAGGGTCTTAAGAGGTTGGAAGGATCGTTGAATTTCCAGACCGTCGGCGTTGGCCCCTTCCAGACCGTTTCACTACCTTTGATGGCGGAGCCCTTGTGGGCAGAAACCGCTTCCGATGATTTAGGGACGGGGGAGAGGAAGAGAAGGGAGAGTATAGCAGCGAGATATGTGCCATGCCATCTCCGATATTTTATAGTTTTCCCCTTGAGCATAAAGTTACCTTTATCATCATAACCCCTTCCGGCCTCCCCTTATACCAAAAGGGCACACTGTCTTAAGAGGAGGGGTAAAGTCCCCTCTCTTGGATTAAGAGGGGGTTAGGGGGCGTTACATATAATGGTGATTTCCCCTATTTTATAGCCTCTCTCAGTTTCCGGCCCACCTCGGCATTGTCCTGTATGCCGCCAAATGCTTCCGCTCCCGGACCGAAGGCGAAGAGCGGCACCATCTCCGCCGTGTGTCCTTTCAGGGTGAACCGGACGTCGGTGATTTCCCTTTTCTCCAGCGAACCTTTGTGGAGCGCCATGCCGCCCGTTTCGTGGTCTGCCGTGACGACGACGAGGGTTTCACCCTTTTCTCCGGCAAAGTCTAGCGCCGCACCGACGGCGCCGTCGAAATCTATCACTTCTTCAATTATATACTTTTTGTCGTTGTGGTGCCCGCCCCGGTCTATCTTCGAGCCCTCTATCATGAGGAAGAAACCCTTTTCATTTTTGGAAAGGATGGCAATCGCCTTTTTGCTCATCTTGGCGAGGGTTAAATTTCTTTTGCTCGCCCGGTTCAACTGTTTCGGTTCCAGAAGGGCCGCCACCCCCGTTGTAGATGCATCCAGTTTTTTGAACTCCTTTTCCGTCCGGATAATCTTCCGCCCTTTTGCAAGACCGTTTATTAAATCCTTCCCGTCGGTGCGAAGACTCCCCTTCGCCGATTTGGGGACGAAGTAACCCCATCCGCCGCCGATGAGGACATCCACGCCGCTTTCGGCGATCTGCTCGGCAATTTGGCCGTGTTTATCCCGGCTGTCCACGTGGGCCATAAAGGCCGCCGGGGTGGCGTCGGTGACGGAGGAGGTGACGACAATCCCCGTCGTCTTTCCCCTCTCTTCGGCATACTCGACGAGGGTTTTGAACGGTTTCCCGCCAGGCGAGAGGGCGATGGAGCGGTTGGTCGTCTTTTCGCCCGTGGCATACGCCGTTGAAGCGGCGGCCGAATCGGTGACGAATTTGTCCGCCGAGTGAGTCGCCACCAGCCCGACGGTCCTGAACCGTTCGAGATGGAGGCTCCCCTTCACGACCCGTCCCGCCGTTATCTGTGCCACGCCCATCCCGTCGCCGATAAGCAGGATGATGTTTTTCGGTCCCTCCCCGCCGAAGGCGGTTGCGGTGCAGAGGAAGAGGGCGAGGGTGATGAGTACCGTTATTATTTGTTTCCGTATGGATATATTCATTGTTAGACTACCCTAAACGAATGATTTAAACCGTTTATGATACAGGAAGGATGAAAGTACAACACCAATATATGTGCCAAGTCCAATCATCAAAAATAATATACTGGAAGGCCCTGGCGTTCCGTGCGTGTATGACAATATCAGTGCACCAATCCCTGAACCAAGAAAATATATTGAAATAGGTTCAAAAAAGCGTAATGCCATTCGACCGTAATTTGGGTCACTTCGGATAATTTGTATCCCAATAACAAACATACAACCCAAGATGCATCCGAAAAAAATAAATGGAATATCATCCCAGTTAATTGGTGGTTTGGATGCTCTGGCTGTATCCAATGCTGATTGACTTAGGATTAGTCCAAAAACAAGAAACCCCAAATTGATCCAATGCTTTGTCTTCATTGTACTCCCGTCATGAGGAGGTCTGTGCTCACCCTGCCCTGCTGTTCGTTATGCATTTTAGCAGGGGCCAAATTTATAAATAATGCATTGCTTATTATTATCAACAATTCCCAAATCTAAGCCATGTATATACCAAGAGAATTTTTGCTTCTTTGGTATTTGCAATTGAGTTTCACAATATATTTTCGAAATAAAATCTGGATCATCTAACTTTGGGTCATTATTAATTATAACTTCGTTATAAATACTGGCTAAATCAACCACGTGCAAAGGATGTCCAGAAGTAACCAAAATTGATGATGCATACACAGTTCCAGGGGGCAATCCCCTGGATGAATATTCAGAATGTAACTCCAGTAATCTTGAACGTTCTTGGCTTAAATCGTTGTTAGTTGCAACAGAATCGAAAACAGAGTGATCAAAAATGGCTATAATGTGAAACGCCTCTCTTGTAACTCTGGCAAATACCACCTCATTTGTTCTGTTCGGGTATTTTGCTAAATGAAAGTGGTGGAATCCCGTAGTATTTAGCAAAAAATCTTTATCAGCCCACTTATCACCATTTGTATTTTGATAAGGAGTATACCCTTCACAATTTACCTTCGACGACAGATAAAGAGTCAAATCATTTCCGGCTTCTACTTCAGATAATAAATTGTTAATTCTACTTTCTAAACCAGACATTCTTTTATCATCAAGCGCATACTTTTCTACGTATGTTTTTCTTGGCCGTTGTGGAATAGTTCGACATTTCCAACTCAAGTAATGAAGCAATACAGGTAATAGAGCTTGGTCAGAAAGATTTTGTTTGGTTCCCCTGTTGTTTGGAAAAAAAGGGATTTCCTCAATCAAATGATTCTTAAACTTATTTATGCGTTTTGACATAAATTTTCTGTTAGTTCAAGCAAGCGTAGGATGGGTGGAACGAAGTGTAACCCATATTATTATTGACCATTTACTATTTGATGGGTTTCGTTTCACTGCACCCATCCTACAATTCTACTCAAACACCCCATCCTTATTCGCCAAAAGATAAAGCACAAAAGAGTAGTAAGACTTCTTTTCTGTTTGCAGGATTTTCTCCGCCTCTTTTCTGAGCTTTTTTGCGAGCGATTTTTTGCCGCTCTTTTCGGCAGCCAGGGCGTAGATGGCGTAGAATCCCGCTCTCGCGGGGGTGAGCGACAGGCTGTTTCTTTCAAGGTCTACCGTGAGGGGGATGTAGCCCTGCTTCTCAAAATGATCGAAGAGGTTTGTCAGCCCCTTTGGATAATGCCGGTTCTGTTCGAAAGAGAGATAGAGCAGTACGCGGACAGCGCCGTAGCCGAAGTTGGGGCTTTTTCTGAAGTGGGGCTCAATGCCGTCTTTTTCGAGTTTTATCCAATCGGAGGGGAGGCCCCACCTGCCGAAACTGCATTCTCCCAGAAGGTCTGACCCGTCCTTGTAGATTTTGTCCCAGAAAGGTTGATCGTCCACGCCGGTAAAGTAGCGGAAGGCGGGGAGAATGATGTAGGCGGGGTTGACGGTGAGACTGCCGTTTTCAAAGCCTTTATAGCCGGGCAGGAGGAGCGAGCGCCCCTTCCACGAGACGGCAAGTTTCTCCCGCATCGCTATTACGATCTCCCGCCCCTTTGTGGTGTATTCGGCGTTCTTCCACTTTTCACCCGCCTTCAGCAGGGCATAGGCGATGAGGATATCGCCGTCGGTGGCGTTGTTGTAATCGAGGATGTCCCACTTCCCGTTCGGCCTCTCCCCCCACTGCCATGCGAAGAGCTTGTCTTTTCTTACAGCGAGGTTGTTCTCCGTCCAGCGCCAGATTTTTTCGAAAGAGGTTTTATCATTGTAGGCGACGGCGAGGAGCATGCCGTACCCCTGCCCCTCGGAATGGCTGATGCCATTCTGCGAGTAATCCTTGATTCGGCCATCGTCACTTGTGAAATCGGAGAGAAAACGCTCCCAGAGCGGATCAGCCCCGGCTTGGGTTGATCCGCCGACAAGGAAGGCCATGAAAAGGGCGACAGCCCCGATAGCCCCGATGATCTTATGACGCGTCTTCTTTCTCATCATGGCCCATCCTCTTTTTATAGTGCCGCCTGAGGAAGTAAAAGGCGATCAGGCTGAAGAGCACGATCACGACGGCGAGTGAGATATGGTAGAGATAGGGATAGGAATGGAGATAGAAATCGAGCTTGGAGATTTCGCCCGACTTGCCGGTGAAGAAGCTGTCCCCTACCTTCAGGGAATAAACCATATAATCGGGCGGCGTCATTTCGATGAGCGCCACGTCCCCCTTCAGCTTGCTCTGCACGCCGTGGTCGAGCATCGCCTCGGAAAGCGCATAGACCCCCTCCGGCGTGGTCGCCGTCGCCACCATCATGGAGCGGCCCTCCTTGTAGGGGGACTGGAACTGCATGAAGACCCCTTTGTTCGGGCCGAGGCCGCTTTTTTGCTTGCTGTAGGCGACCTGCCCCTCGTCTTTCCAGCTTCTCACGACCGGGTAGGGGATGCTTGCCTCACCCTTCACGTTGAAGGGCGACTTTGTAGCAATACTGTCGGGAATGGAGTCGTTTTGGCCGATAACCAGCATCTCGCCATCCCACCCGGCCCGTTCCTTGAAGACGATATCCATGGCGAAGAGAGGGTAGCCGTTCTTTTGCGTAATCATCCCCATAATATTGAAGGCCGCTGCGATAGACTCCGGGGCCTCGTCCGAGATGTAGATCATCGATTCGTAGCCGTCGGGCCAGCGGGTAAAGGGGAAGCCGTTCAGCAGGAAGAGGTCGAGCCTCGGCATCTTCACCAGGTGAGGCATGGGAGGGAACTTGATGGAAGAGGTCTCCAAAACGGTGAGGAAAAGATTGCTCATCTGGATGAATTCGCAGTCTTTCGCAATGGAGGGTGTGAGTACCGCTTCCAGCTTCAGGGTGTTTCCCCCCGCCTTGAAGAGAAAGGTGGGGATGGTGATTTTATACCCGTGAATTACGTCCCCCGTCTCTTTATCCAGCGGGATTGCCCGGATATGCTTCCCGTTGATGGAGACGTTCAGTACCGAATCACCCCGCATCTTAGCGCCGTAAGCGAAACTAAAAGTAATATCGGCATACATGTTCTGCCGGACGAAAAAGTCGGCGGGAAGGCGGAAGTCTATTTTTTCCGGCGCCGGGTTGATGCCCCGGAAGGTTACGTTGTCCACGTTCAGCTTTTTGAAATCATAGAGCTTGTCCGGCAGCAGGACGGAGCGCCCCCCGTATTGCGCGATGTCGGGCATGCTGAATTCCATGGGGGCCATCTCGTCCGTGTCGGGGTAGGGGATGGAGATGATCGCCATGGTCATGGCCGACAGCTTCACCTGTCCTTCGTCGTTGCCCGATACAACGACGAGGGCATGAGCCGGATCGACGGCCTTCCCTTTTTTCGGCAAGTGCATAATTTTAAGGAGAGGGCCTTCGCCTTCCTTCAAATCGACCTGCCTGTTTTTTAGAAAGGTTCGAACGAACTCCCTGTTGCCGACGAGGATGTTGTCCACACCCGGTTTCAGGTCCTCCGAAACGGTGAAGAGCACCCGCCTGTAGTCGAAGCGCCGGGCGATTCCCGATGCGACGATGCCGCCGACGGATACGAGGGACGTATCCTGTATGACGAAGTTCACATTCCCCTCAGGTGAAATCTTCGGGTCGAAGAGGAAATCAGAGACGGCGGAGAGTCTTAGAGGAACAGGCTTTAGATCATATTCGATGATCATCCTCGCCTGGTCGAGCTTGAGCGTAGTCCAGAGATCCGCCGCGCAGGGGTTTTCGCAGCGGAGCGTATAATGCTGGTTCACGGTGAAAGAGATGGTGTTGTAGCCCGGTTCGATAAGATGGGCGGGCAGTTTTACTTTGGCCGACCCTTCGGGGACGAGGGGGTTTAAATAGATCTGTTTTAAAGGGTAGCCGTTCAGCCTGACGATGAGGCGCGATTTGTCCTTCAACAGGCCGATAGAGTTCATGTAGGAGAAGTTGATGGTTGCACTCTTTACCTCCCAGCGCTCCGGGATGGAGAGCCTCACCTCGTGGTCGTCCTTGATGCATTTGAGATCGACGGAGTTCGCCCGCGCCAGCTTGTAGAGCGGTACGTCCAGCACCTCCCCGCTCGCCGGTGCGGCAAGAGTCATCAAGAGCAAAGTGGCAACGAAATATCTTTTCATTTTATTTACCATGGCGTCTCAGGCTCCTCCATTTTATAATCGCCCTTACTCTTTCTAAGGGCCTTGAATTTTTTGGTGATAAAAGGTGTGATGTGATTTCTGATTATAGCAAAGAAGAGGGCAAACATCCCCTTAAAGCTTTCCCTGAACCCCTTGATCCCCATTTTGATGAAATAAAAAATGGTGTGAAAGGCGCTGACCGGTTTCGATTTCCGCTCCCAGAGTTCCATCCAACGCTTGCTGTCGCCGTAGACGAACCGCACGATTTTGGAATAGGACTCCTTTCCCTTTATAAATTCTGAGCCGCAAAAGAAACTCTCCCCCCGACTGATGATCCTGTGCAACCGGGAATGAAATTTATAGTGCTCTCCGTAACTGTCGGTCAATTCGAGCCAGACGTCCTCCCCGGAAGCGAGCGGGCAGGGCGACGGCATAACGAATCCGATCCCCGTGAGCGAGAGGTCTTCCAGCTTGATATCGAAGTGCTTATTCAAACGGGGGACAAAAACCTGTCCACTCCCTTTTGTCCAGACGCGATGCTGTTTCCGCAGCTGATGCCGCTCAAAGAATGCACCGAGCGAGGCGAGCGCCATAAAGAGGTTGAAGGAACTCCAGCAGAAGGTGATGGCGATAACGTCCCGGTAGAGCGGGTAATAGAAATATTTGTAGACGGCGAGCGGCATTCCGATCAAAAGGAGGATGAAGAGGAGGTAGAAGGGCGCCGCAAAGGGGCTGAGGAAATCGACCTCCACGTTGGCGCCTTTCGGCGTTACCTTGAAGGTGGGCGATTTGGGATTGACGATAACGCCCGTTACCGGGGGGATGAGGAAGACGGCCTGCACGCTTTCGTAGAGTTCCGAAAAGAGGGGCCACCGGTATTTGCCGTAAAGATAGTTCATGAGCACGATACTCCCGAATAGATGGGGGATGGCATAGACGAGAACCTGCGTTACCGATGCGTTGTAGACCTTGAGGCCGAACAATAAAAAACCCGCCGGGGCGATGTAAAAAAGCAGCCGGGCAAACCCGAAAAACCAGAAAAGGCAGGAATTGAAATAACAGAGCGCCTGGGAGAAACTCATCTTCTTCGCCAGCCTCGGGTAAACGATGATTAATATCTGTATCATTCCCTGGGCCCAGCGGCTCCGCTGGATGATAAAATCATCGAAGGTGTTCGGTGAAAGCCCGCAGACCATGGGACGGTCCAGGAAGATGCTTTTATATCCCCGCGCGTGAATATGAAGGGTCGTCTCCGCATCCTCTGTAATGCTCTCGAGCGACATGCCGCCCACCTCCTCCAGGCACTTTCGCCTGAGCATAGCCGCCGAGCCGCAGAAATAGCTTGCGTTCCAGAAATCGAGGCCGGGGTGGATCCCCTTGTAAAACATCTCCCCTTCGCTGGGTGCGTCGGAAAAGGTCTGGAGGTTTTTTTCTATCGGGTCGGGGTTGATAAAGAAATGCGGGGTCTGGATGAGCGCGAGTTTTTTATCCTTGATGAAGTGGCCCACCATGTTTTTCAGAATGTCTCTCGTCGGCACGTGATCGCAGTCGAGCATGAGGATAAGATCACCGCTGCTTTGGCGCAAGGCGTGATTGATGTTTCCCGCCTTGGCATGATTGTTCGTTTCACGCGTAATATATCGTACACCGAACTCCTCGGCCATCTGCCTGAAACTGAAATAGCGTTCCCATGAATGGTCGGAGAGTTCGGGGTTATTCCGTTTGGCAATGGTTCCTCCGTCATCGAGGATGTGAACTCGGAATTTCTCCTTCGGGTAATCGATCTGAACGGCCGCCGCTACGGTGACCCGAACGATATCGATGGGCTCCGTATAGGTGGGAATAAAGATATCTACCGTAGGAAGCGCCGATTCATCTCCCGGCAGGGGGACCACCTTGCGATTCAAAGGCCAGATGCTGATGAATATGCCGAGCACATGAATGGTAATGGAGTAACTCTCCGCCAGGTAGAGCGCCATCATGGCGGCGAAATCGGCCGGTCCCGTATAGATGAGCGTCTCGAAACTCCGCCAGAACCAGTAGCGAAGGGCGATGAAGAGAGCCATGAGGAGATAGATCATCCGCCAGGGCTGTTTTTTGAAGAGGTCGATTTTCCCGAATACGATGAGGAGGCCGAGCAGGCCCCAGCTGACCATGATCTGGTGAGTGAATTCGAGGTAGGTGCCGGCGAGATAGAGGTAAAAGAGGCCCAGAAAGGCCATGCCGACGCAGAGCAGCCTGCGAAGCATCTTCTGCCAATCCGGTCTGTTTAAGCCGATCAGATTCATTCGAACTCCACCAATGCCGTGCCGGGTGAAAAGTTTCTACGCGAATTGCAACGGGTTCGGGCGGGTAAATAAGCAATAAATCGAGCTATCCGCCTATCTTTAACAATAACAAAAATCTGAATAAAATCAAGTAAATTCCAGATATTCTCAGAGGCAAAGAAAAAGCCGATCCGAACGATTAGCTGTGCTTTGGGAATTCATTCTTTTTCTTCCTTTTATTACGTTGGCCAAACATCCGCTTCGTGAAAAAAATGAACTGCAACTGCTCACGACTTCCATCATTCTTAAACGATGATAAAACAGTTCCATTCAAAGGAAAAAGAGTTTGACATTAACTGTTATCCTTTATACACTTAAGCGAAATTTTCATTAAAGTATAAAGTATACGGTATACAAAACTTGAAACGCGTTAAAAGTGCCATTGAAAAGAGGAAGACCTTAAAGGAGCAGATCGTCGATTCCCTCAAGGAGGCCATCGCCACAGGAGAGCTAAAGGCGGGGGAGAAGATCTGCGAGACAAAGCTTGCGGAAGACCTCGGCATCAGCAGGACGCCGCTGAGAGAAGCGATCCAGACCCTGGAAGCGGAGGGTTTTCTCACCGTCGTGCCGAGAAAAGGCGCCGTTGTGAGCAGTTTTTCCAGTAAGGACATCCAGGATATTTACGAAATCAAGGCTTCTCTCGAAGGGCTTGCGGCAAAGCTTGCAACGAACAACCTGACCGGCCAGGAGATCGCCAGGCTGGAGGAGATCAACAACCAGTTGCGATCCATTACACTTGGCGATGAACGATCAGTAAGCCGTTTTTTCAGGATTCATAACCAGTTTCACGACATCTTCCTGAAGGCGAGCCATAATGAACGGCTCTATCAGCTCAATTGTCAACTCATGGGACCCTTTAAGAGATTTCGCCTTTCTTCCCTCGCCATTCCAAACCGTTTCGAGGAGGCGGTCTCTACCCATGATGAGATTATTAAGGTCTTCAAGGCCCGTGATGCCGGCAAAGCGGAAGCGCTGGTAATGAAGAATGTACGCGATGGCGGCCAAGCGCTCTTGAAAAAGCTTGAAAGTGAAGGTGATTAGCCTTATTATTGTACCAGGTGGTTCGGCAGGCAGGATTCGCCGCCTTTCTTTAAGGCTGGTGGGAACAGGCACTTTTCATAGGAGAGCAAAATGGCGCCCATTGAAAAAGGAACTGTAAAGGTCAGGATAACGACGACGCGGAATGTGGTCTACGGGACTCTCTCCATGCTCGGAACGGCGAGAACGCTCGATTTTCTGAACAGCAAAGAGAAATTTGTGGCCCTCACCGACGCCGTCGTATTTGACGCCGATGAGGGCGAAAAGCAGGAGAAAAAATTCGTTGCCGTAAATATTACTAATATTGTATCTGTAGAAGAACTGTAGTGATTCGGGAAGAGGTGACCGGCAGAACTTTGGCGGATCGCCTCTTAGTTTAAAAAAAAGTAAAAAGGGAGGTAATTATTGGCACTCATTGACGACCCCGAAGCGGCCAGGAGACTCTCGAGAGCCATCGTTTCCGATGTCGCCCTCTATAATCAGGCAAAAGTTCAGGAAGGGATAAAAAACGACAACCTCTTCGAGGTCATGGAGGCAGAGCTTGAAGAGGGGCGAAAGCTGTATAATACAAGGGTATCTCCCGAAATGGCCCAGAGCAAGAATTTTTACGACCTGGCGATAGTGGATGTACTCGTGAAGCAGAGTGGTAAAATCGAGTCGGATATCTGGAAGTAGCGGCAAAACAGTGCGTGTCGATGTTTTGCCGGACGCTGCGGGAACCCGGCTCGATCATTTCCTTGCTGCAAAATTCCCAGACCTTTCAAGAAGCCGGATAAAGAAACTGATAGAAGACGGTTTTCTTCGTGTCGGGGAAGAGGTTGCAAGAAAATGCGGCCTCAAACTGAAGGGGGGCGAATCTTTTGAACTCACCCTTCCCGACGCCGAACCGCTTCAGGCAATTCCGGAGGAATTGCCGCTCAGCATTCTCTATGAAGATCAGGACGTCATCGTCATCGACAAAGCGGCGGGAATGGTTGTTCATCCGGCGGCCGGCCACTTTGGAGGGACGCTCGTCAATGCACTCCTCTTTCACTGCAAAGACCTCTCCGGGATCGGGGGGAAACTCCGGCCCGGCATAGTTCATCGTCTCGACAAGGACACCTCGGGTGTGATGATCGTTACCAAAAACGATGAGGCCCACCATAAGCTGGCGGGACAGTTTAAGGCCCACAGCATTTCAAGAAAATACAAGGCCCTCGTTTTCGGAACCATGGAGCAGGAAGGGACGGTGGATCTTCCCCTGGGAAGACACCCCCGCGACAGGAAAAAAATCGCCGTTGCCCAAAGCGGGCGGCGGGCAGTGACTCATTGGTCTGTTTTAAGAGCCTACAGAGGGGTGAATTTCGTGGAACTGGAACTGGAAACGGGCAGAACGCACCAAATCAGGGTGCATCTCTCCAATATGGCACATCCGGTCATTGGCGATCCCGTCTATGGCAATCCTAAAAGGGCGCTCGAAATCGCCTCAACCTCTGTAAGAAACAAGATCAAAGCGCTCGGCAGGCAGGCGCTCCACGCCTATTTTCTTACCTTCAAACATCCACGCACAGACAAAGAGATGGAATTTGAATCTCCCCTTCCGGGAGATATGCAGGAACTCATCGATCTTCTGGAGGCGGAGGCGTGAAGACCGGTCTGGCAAGAATACCGGAAGCAGTGAACGACGGTTTGGCGTCCTTTGTCACATCGCCTCTGCTCGAAGAATTTCCGGAACTTAGCCACGCATTTTCAACGCGAAAGGGAGGCGTGAGCCGAAAACCGTATGAGTCCCTCAACCTTTCCGCAAAGGGAGGGGACGACGAAGGGAATGTTTATCGTAATATCCAGACCTTGCTCGGCCTCTTATCGATTGATGAGAAACCCCTCTTTCTCGATCAGGTTCACGGATGTAATGTTCTCGTCGTCGAGGATGTCCCTGCCGGTGAACGTCACCTCCCCTTCGATGCCGCAGTAACCTCTTCTCTAAATATTCCAATCATCATTCTTACCGCCGATTGCCTTCCCCTTCTCCTCTTTGACCCCGTAAAGCGGGTTGCAGGCGCCGTCCATGCGGGATGGAGAGGGACGGCCCTCTCCATAGCGGAGAAGACCGTGGAGGTTATGTGCAATCGATACGGGAGCCGTGCTGCCGATATCGTTGCCGCCATGGGCCCGGCCATCGGCCCCTGTTGCTATGAGGTGGGCGAAGAGGTAGAAGAGGCCTTTTGCCGGGAGGAAAATGGTTTTCCCTTTCCGTGGAAGAGTGCTCTTTTCCGGATGCCGGAAAAAGGAGTGCGAAAGCACTTTGATCTTGCAGGTGCAAACAGGTTACAACTGCTAAGGTCCGGCATCCGTCCGGAGAACATCTCCCTGCCGGACGCCTGTACCTGCTGTGATGCGGACAGCTTTTATTCCTACCGCCGGGATGGCAATGCCACGGGAAGGCAGGGAGCGTTGGTGATGCTGAATGGCTGACAAATCTTCAAAAAAAGTGGGGAAGGGGATAAAAACCTATATCGCAGAGGATGCGATTATCGATCGTATTCTCCAGAGGAAAAACAAGAGGAGGCATCCCGCACGGGAGGTTGACCTGAGAGAGGTTCTCAGGGAAATTCTGCTGAGAGCGAATGAATTTGTGCCTTCCGACTCCGGTTCCATCCTCCTCGACGATCCTCTCCTGAAATGGGACAAGGACAATAAGGGGAAACTCTATTTTATGGCCTGCTTCGGGGTGGGCTCGGCGTTGCTTGTGGGGACCCATCTTCCCGATGATGTGGGGATTGTGGGAGCCACCTACCAGAGCGGCATGCCTTATCTCAGCAAAGACGTCTCGTTGGACGGCAAATTCTACGACGTAATCGACAAAAAAACAAAATACGAATCGCGGTCGATCCTCGCCATGCCGATCAAGATCGACGACTCGGTTGTTGGCGTTATCGAGCTTATCAACAGGAAAGAGAAAGTCAATTATGGCGACAAAGACCTCTCTATACTGGAGATTTTTGCAAGCTACACCTCAACGCTTATAAAGAATGCGCTCGACGCCAGACGTTTCGAGGACCTGTCCAAAAGGGACAACCTGACGGGCCTCTACAACGACCGCTATTTCTACGAAAGACTGGACATGGAAACACAAAAAGCGATCGACGAGGGGGGCGACCTCTCGTTGATATTTTTAGACCTCGACCACTTCAAGGAGGTGAACGATGCGCACGGGCACCTTGTAGGGAGCCGGGTGCTTAAAGAGGTCGCCATCATCGTGGAGGAGGTGTTTCTCGATTCAGGGGCGGCGTCGGCCAGGTACGGCGGGGATGAATTCGTCATCCTCATGCCGGGATATTCGCTCGAAAAAAGTAACGATTATGCGGAAAACCTGCGGGCAGCCATTGAGAAGAATATTTTTGTCACGGAAGGGACCTCTCCGGGAGAACCGCCCCTTAACATCGAAGGGGTGATTACATGCAGTGTGGGAATCGCCTCTTTAAAGAAAGAGGACGGGAAAGAGTTGAAGACAATGGAAGCGGACCTCATCCGTGCGGCGGACTGCGCCATGTACCGTGCAAAAGACCTCGGAAAAAACCGGGTTTGCCTCGATGAAAACCTGGAAGCCTCCGGGTAACCTCCTGAAACGTAGTTCATAAAAGGTTTCCCATGATCACCGTCGGGTTGACAGGCGCCATCGCCTCCGGTAAAAGCACCGTCGCCGCTATGCTGAAGGCCTGCGGGGCGGTAATTATCGATGCCGATGAAATAGGCCGAAGGCTGGTCGAGCCGGGCACGGCAGCCCTCAAAGAAATTGCAGCCCTCTTCGGTGAAGCTATTTTGACAGAAAAGGAGGAGTTGGACAGGAAAAAGCTCGGTGAAATCGTTTTTGGCGCTCCGGGTAAGAGGGAAAAACTGAACGCCATACTCCATCCTAAAATCATCGCGGAAGAGTGGCGGCAAATTAAGGAGATCGAAAAAGAAAACCCTCAGGCAGTTGTGATAATTAATGCAGCCTTGCTGATAGAAAGTGGCAATTACCGTGACGTCGATCAGGTTGTCGTAGTGGTTGCCGGGGAAGAGAAGATAATAACGCGGGCCATGAAGCGGGACGCACTTTCACGGGATGATCTGCTGCTTAGGTTAAAAGCCCAAATGCCTCTTAAGGAGAAGGTGAAGTATGCCGATTACCTTATCGAGAACAACGGTTCTCTGGACGCTCTGGAAACCGAGGTGGGGGCACTGTTTGAAAAAATCATCGCTCCATAGCCGCTCTTGTCAGATTTTAGTCTGTGAAAGTCAGTGGCCAAAGAATCTTTTGACAGGGATGTACCCCATTAATAAATTTAACGGGGCAGGCAGGATATTCAGGATTCTGATCTTAACCCGCGAAGTTTACTCCGTTAGAGAGCCTCTTTCCTCTAATGGTGTGGCCATAAATCCCTTGATTTTAGTCCGCCTTTGTCCGCTTGCCCCGTTAGAAAATAATTCGCTTTCTCTAACGGGGTGAATCCGTGGCTAATTTTTTACAGGATTTTGTCCCTTCCATAAATTCCCCCCTTTGCGAGAAATAAATACTTTGATCTTAGTCCGCTTTTATCCGCAGAAAATAATTTGCTTCCTCTGAGGAAGCAGCTACAGTATTTCTTGACCCGAAGGCTGTAACGATTTACGATGAAGATCACAGCCCTAGAGAAGAGAGATGGATTACAATGGGCATTTCGTCAAAAGGATCGTTGCTCGTTGTTTGTCATACCTATGAGGATAATAAAGGTGATGCGGCGGCTATAAGGATAATTACCTGCCGCAAAGCTACAAGTAAAGAGGAAAAACAATACGGGGAGTAGGTTAATATGAAAGAAGAGTATGATTTTTCAAAAGGGGAAAGAGGGAAATTTTCAAGGCCCGATGCATCTTTGAACCTTCCCATCTACCTGGAGTCTGAAACGCTCGCTTTTGTCGAAGACCTCGCGGCCAAAAAGAAAGTGGACATGTCGAAGGTTGTCAACGACCTCATAAGAACAGATATGGAGATAGCCGACTATACAAAGTAGTCCCATCCCCGGCCTCTCCGACAGAAAGGTTTCCCTCTCTAATCGGGGTTGTCCCGCCTAAAAGCCTTTGTCCTTTCCCGTGAAGTTTACTCCGTTAGAGAGCCTCTTTCCTCTAATGGTGTGGCCATAAATCCCT